>JASHXW010000551.1 GCA_030043395.1 Streptosporangiaceae bacterium | reverse complement strand
TGTCTGGCCCTCGTTACCAGTTCGACCACCCCGCCGGGATCGTGGCCTACCGGCAGATGCTCTGGGTGACGAACCTGGGATCGAGCACCGTCACGGAGCTCCTGCCGCCAGCAGGCCAGGACAGCCTCGCCAAAGGCCGTCTCGTCGCAGGAGGCCTGGCGGCGCCGGCATCGCGGCGGCAGCCCGCGACTGGAGCGTGACCGTCCACCTTGTGCTCATCCGACTCCCTCCTGGCACGGTGCGGCGCACCGCCGGGCTAGAGCGCGTCCCGTCGCTGCAGGTAGTGCAGGGACAGCCAGCCGGCCGCCACTGGCAGCCAGAACGTGACGGTGCGGAACAGCAGGACTGCTGAGAACGCTGTCGCCGTCGGCATCCCCAGTACCAGGGTGAGCGTGCCCGTCAGGGCCGTCTCGACTGCGCCGATGCCGCCGGGGGTCGGAATGAAGGTGCTGGCTGCGTTGCCAACCAGGTAGACCACGGCGATGCTGGCGAGCGGGACGTTGGTCCAGCCGAGTGCCCGCACCGACGCGTCGAGGCACAAGATGTAGGCGAACATCATCAGGAACGAGCCGCCGACGCCCTCGGCGAGCTTGGCCGGGCGCTGCGCGACGTCCAGCAAGCGGGGCACGACCTGGCCGAGCAGCGGCCCGATCCGCGAGATCAGCAGCCGGCGGCCGACCGGGAGCGCGAGCACGATCAGGGCAAGGCCCACCAGGACAGCGAGCGCGATATACGCCCAGTGCGGCGGCGTGAGCACCTTAGCGGCGCGTGACGACCCGGCGATGGCACCGGAGATGAGCGCGATGACGGCGAATACCACGAACGACATCACCTGAGTCACGCCGACGCTGGCGCCGGCGTCGGCCGCGCTGAGGTTGGCCTTGCGCAGGTAACGCAGGTTCAGCGCGACGCCGCCGACGGCAGCGGGCGTCACCAGGATCACGAACGTTCCCGCGACCTGGACCAGGAATGTCCGAACCGGGTTCAGCTTCTCCAGCACGAAGCCGGTGATAGCCAAGGTGGCGCCGACGTAGGTAAAGACCGATAGCACGACCGCCGCCAGGCTCCACACCGGGTTGGCGTGCCTGAGCAGGCTCGCGAAGTCGACGTCCGCGAGCTGCCCGGCCAGGATGTAGAGCGCGAAGACGCCCGCGATCAGCGTGATCACCGTGCGCGCCCTGAACCGCTCGAGCTGCACCGGCTCGACCTGGCCGTCCGGCGCCGCCGCGCTCAGCCGCTTGCGCAGGTCCGCGAGCACGCTCTTCTTGCGCCGCAGCGCGGCCCTGGTCGACCGGTACAGGGCGACCGGCTGGAGCAGCGGCACCAGTCCGGCAAGCTCGTGCGCCGGCACCTTCTCCATGGCGACATCGGCGGCCCGGTCCGGGCCGACGACCAGTGCCGTCTGGGCGATCAGCTGGGCGAGGTCCAGCCGGAACTGCAGGTCGGTCGCCGCGACGTCGCCGTTACCCGGGTCGAGCAGCACCACCTCTCCGCCGTGATCGGTGGAGGCATGGACGAACATGATCCGGTCCTCGGTGAGCGCGCGGTGGGTCACCCGGTGCCTGTGCAGCTTCAGTACCGTGTCCCAGACCCGCCTGAGCTGATCGTCGGTCGTCGTCCCGCCCAGCTCTCCGAGCGTCGTGCCGTCCACGTGATCGGTGGCCAGGGCGGCCGCGTCGGGCCCGACCTTGATGACGGCCTGCAGCCGGGGCGTTCGCACGCCGGAGTCCTCGGTCGCGTAGGCGAGCAGGGCCTGCCGCTCGAGCGCGCCCTCCAGCGACAACGGCGCGCTGCGCGAGATGTTCGCCCTCAGGCGGATCCGCCGGTACAGCCGGTAGAACGCGTCGGCCGCCTGCTGGTCCCGGTCGAACACGTTGACGTCGAGGGACTCCCCGCCGGCGGTCGTCGCGGCGTACCTGCGCACTTCAGAGCTGGCGCTGCCCATCCGGCGGATCGCGACGATCTTCGACGTCGCGCTGCTCAGGGCAGCCGCGATCTCCAGCGCGGTAGGCCGCCCGGAGACAGTCCCGAGCGCATAACGAAGCCCCGATCCGACTGCTGAGCCCAGGGCCAGCGTGATGAGCAGCGCAAGCACTGTCGTCTTGTCGTTAGCCAGGCTTGCGACCGCGTAAAAGCAGATGGCGGTGATATAGGCCGATCGCCACTGCGAACGACCGCGCAGGCCGATCACCGTCACGTAGGCGACTAGGCCACCCAGGTAGGCGTCAAGAGTTGGCCCGGGGTTCACCGGCGCGTGCGTGCACGCGACGCCGGCGGGGCAGGGCAGCAGCGTCGTGTGCAGCGGCTGCAGCGCGCTCTGCGAAAGCAGCACGTTGATCAGCACGACGACGCCGACGGCGACGCCGCCGGTGATGACGGCCTCGGCGAGCCGGCGGAACTGCCGGAGCACGACCAGCCGGACCGCCAGGGCGATCGGGAGGATCGGCAGCGCCACCGACGCCGCGAAGCTGATCAGGTGCAGCAGGCCCGCCCCGAGCTTGCTGCTGCCGTGCACGACGTCGAACTGGACGCCGCTCGTGGTCTTGGTGGCGAGCAGGGCGAGGCCGACAAGCAGCGCGATCTCGACGAGTGCCACGACGGAGCGGAGGAAGTCTGCCGGTATCCGGACCCTCGGCTCCAGGTGATCTTCGACCAGCACGGCTGGCTGATCGCCCGGAACCTGGGGCGGGCTACTGGCGCGCGTGGGAACGGCCATGGCCGCAGGCTGCGGCGGCTTGCCACGCGAGTTCATGACACGATCGTTTCACCTGTGTCCAGACATGGCCTAGCCGCGCACCGAGTCGCGGATCAGAGACCAGCGAGGACCAGCGTCTAGCGGCATCGATCATAACTTCGGAGCATGCTATCGGTCACGTGCTCGCCGGCTCGGTAACCTGGCGCAGAATTCTGGCGAACGTGACATCGGACTCGCTCAGCGCATGAGCAGCTCGTAATAGGCACCCCTCGTCTCCTCCTGTGGCTGCCCGTCGGCCGCGAGACCGGAGATCGCCCGCACGCACCTAGCCCAGGCCTCGTGCACGCCGGCCAGGTTGCCTGCGGCGTGCTCAGCGCGCATCAGCAGCCGCCACAGTTGCTCAGCGGCCGGGTCGGCCGCGAGGCCGGTTCTCGCCGCCCGTGCAGCGCCAGCCGCATCGTGGCTGGCCAGGCTGATCTGCGCGAGCGCCTCCGCGGCGGCGACGATCCGCAAGGTCGCACGCTCGACCAGCACGGTCTCCAGCCACCAGTAGCAGCAGCCGCTGAACGGCTGGCCTCGGACCAGGCTCAGCGCGGCGGCGAGCGCCCTGCCGTCCGCGGCGCCAGCGGCGCTGGCCGTCAGCGAGCCGAACTCGTGCCAGTCGACCCACGCGTCCGGGTGCAGTTTGTAACGGCCGCGCCCCAGGTGAACGATCCACTGCATGCCATCGCCTGCCGGCCCTAACTGCCTGCGGGTGCGGGCGATGAGCTGCCTCAGTGAATCCGGCGCCCGCGGATGGCCGGCGTCGTCTCCGAGCGCGGAGCAAAGCTGCCTGCCGGACAGGCCGGCCTGGCCGCGCAGCGCGAGCGCGACGAGCAGCTCGGTCCGGGCAGGCATCAGCGCCCCCGGCTGGCCATTGACCTGAACGGGACCAAGCAGGCCCACACGGAGGCACAAGGCGGCCGATGGCCGCACCGGGACATGCTGCTTACTGGCTACGGCAGCAGCATGACTCAGCCGGCAGTACCGCACAACATCTTCGCGAGCAGATGAGCGGCCTGTTCCTAGCGGCGCAGGTCAGCGCCTGTGCCGGCCGGGCGACCAGGCAGCGGGACGCTTGGGGCAGCCGTCGGCTGCGCTCCCGGTGACGCTGGCGGTTCCGCCTGCCCGGCTGGCTGCACTTCCGCGGGTGGCCGGCCGATCAGCTCGATCAGGCCGATGAGGATGACCAGGAAGACCGCGATCCACAGGACTACCAGGCCGGTGGGATCGGTCCAGAACACGAACACCAGCCCCGCCAAGGCGATCGCCGCGGCGCGGAGAGCCACTCGGTACCGGTAGACCCAGGTACCGACCGGCCCTGTGGTCAGGCCCGCGTGCTGACCTGTGCCCCGAATCCAGGCGAACGCCTTCTTGAACGCCTCCCTGGTCCGCACTGCAGAGACTGACGGCCCGGTAAAGAATGCTCCGATCGCGATCACGAGGCCGACGACAGCCACCACCCGCAGTCCTTG
>JASHXW010000550.1 GCA_030043395.1 Streptosporangiaceae bacterium | reverse complement strand
GTCCTGATGCGCTCGCATGAACGCGTTGACCAGTCCGCGGGCGGGCCGGCCGCTGAACGCGCGGGTGACCGCGGTCAGCTCGAACCTTGGATCGGCGAGTGCCGCCTTGTGAGCGGGGTAGGCACCGCTTTCCGGGCAGCGTAGGAAGGCAGTCCCGCACTGCGCGGCTACGGCTCCGGTCGCGAGTGCGGCGGCTGCAGCAGCGCTGTCCATGATCCCGCCGGCGGCGATCAGCGGCAGGCCGGTGACCGCACGCACTTGCGACACCAGCTCAAGCACGCCGGCGGAATTCGGCGGCTTGCCTAGGTCGTTGGCGAAAGTCCCGCGGTGAGCCCCTGCCTCGGCTCCCTGCACGCACAAGCAGTCGGCTCCGGCTCGAGCGGCGACCGCGGCCTCCGCGGCATCGGTGACCGTCACCCAGACGCTGCTGCCGGCCGCCCGGAGAGCTGAGATGACTTCCAGGTCCGGGCAGCCGAACGTGAAGCTCACCACCGGCACCGGCCGTGCGATCAGGTCGTCGACCTTCGCCTGGAAGTCGTCATCATCCCAGGCGGGCGCCCCCAGCTTCACGTCACCGGCCGCAGCGGCCTGCGCCTCGAGGCTGCCCAGGTACCGGGCCAGGGCAGCCTGGTCAGCCGCCGGCGCGCCCGGCACGAACACGTTCACGCCGAACGGCCCGGAGGTGGCCGCAGCCACCGCCTCGACCTGCGCGCGCATCTCCTTGGCACTGCGATATCCCGCGGCCACGAACCCGAGCGCGCCCGCGGCGATGACGGCGGTGATCAGCTCCGTGCTGGCCGGCCCGCCAGCCATCGGGGCGGCGATCACCGGGCGCCGGATCAGGTCGCCGAGCATCCCCACAGTCAAGCAGCCCTGCGGGCAAGCCGTTGCCAGTCAGCCAAGCACGCCGGCGAGCTGCGCGCGCTGGCCGACCGCGCCAGCGCGCAACTGCGGGGCGGCTGTAGCGTTCGGTTATGGCGACTCAGGAGAACTTCGACGGCGTGATCGGGCCGACGGTCGCCGAGTCGGTCCCGTCCTGGCCTGCTCGCCCGCACCCCGGGCCGGACGCGCCCAATGTCGTGGTGATCTTGCTGGACGACACGGGTTTCGCGCATCTTGGCTGCTACGGCTCAGCGATTAGCACGCCGAACATCGACCGGCTGGCGGCCGGCGGGCTGCGTTACACCAACTTCCACGTCACTCCCCTGTGCTCGCCGACCCGGGCCGCGCTGCTCACCGGCCGCAACCACCACGAGGTGGGGATGCGGTCCCTGGCTAACTTCAGCACCGGCTTCCCGAACATGCGCGGGCATGTGTCGAACAATGCCGCGACCATGGCCGAGGTCCTGCGTGACGAGGGCTACGCGACCTTCGCCGTCGGCAAGTGGCACCTGTGCCAGATGGAGGACGCGTCGGCGGCCGGGCCGTACGACCAGTGGCCCCTGGCCCGGGGCTTTGACCGGTTCTACGGGTTCCTGGACGGCGAAACCGACCAGTTCCACCCCGAGCTCGTCTACGACAATCACGCGGTCGACCAGCCGAAGTCCGCGCAGGACGGCTACCACCTCACCGAGGACCTGGTCGACCGGGCAATCGGATTCCTGCACGACTCCAAGTCGATCCGCCCCGACCGGCCGTTCTTCCTGTATTTGGCGCCAGGGGCCACCCACGCCCCGCACCAGGCGCCGCAGGACTACCTGCGCAAGTACCGGGGAGCGTTCGACCAGGGGTGGGATGAGGCCAGGGTGGCGTGCTTCGCACGGCAGCGTGAGCTTGGTCTTCTTCCGCTTTCAACGCAGCTCTCCCCGCGTAATCCAGGTGTCGAGGCCTGGTCGTCCTTGCCGCAGAACCACCGCCTGCTCGCTGCCCGGCTGCAGGAGGCGTTCGCCGGCTTCCTGGAGCACACCGACGCCCAGATCGGCCGGCTGGTCGCCGCGCTTGAGCACCTCGGCGAACTGGACAACACCATCGTGATGCTGCTGTCGGACAACGGAGCGAGCCAGGAAGGCGGCCAGTTCGGCGTCTTGCACGAGTGGAAGTACTTCAATTTCGTCGCCGAGTCACCCGACGAAGCGGTGGCCAGGCTCGACGACATCGGCGGGCCCGATAGCCACACCAACTACCCGTGGGGCTGGGCGCAGGCCGGGAACACGCCGTTCCGGTGGTACAAGCAGAACACGCATGAGGGCGGGGTGCACGTCCCGCTGATCGTGCACTGGCCCAGGCAGATCGCCGCCGCCGACCGCGGCGGGCTGCGTGACCAGTTCCACCATGTCAGCGACATCGCGCCGACGGTGTACGACCTGCTGGGGATCACGCCGCCGCGGGTGTACCGGGGATACGAGCAGCTTCCGGTCACCGGGATCTCGATGCGGTACACGCTCGGAGCGCCGGGTGAGCCGACCCGCAAGGACGTGCAGTACTTCGAGATGATGGGCCACCGCGCGATCTACCGCGACGGCTGGAAGGCCGTCACCAGGCACAAGCCGGGCGTGCCGTACGAGGAAGACGACTGGGAGCTGTACCACGTCGCCACCGACCGGTCCGAGTGCGTGAACCTGGCGGCAGCTGAGCCCGGCCGGCTCGCCGAGATGATCGACCTGTGGTGGGAGCAGGCACGCGAGCACGACGTCCTGCCGCTGGACGACCGGACGATCGAGTTGTTCGGGTCACGCGAGCGCAACGTCGCCGCCTCGGCCCGAGCCGGGCTGGCCGGGCTGGCCGCGTCGCGGACCGACCACACGCCGCACCCGGCGAGCAGGCACTACACGTACCGGCCGCCGATGTCCCCCATGCCCGCCCAGGCCGGCGCCAGGATCGGCGGGAGAAGCTGGGACCTGGACGCGGTCATCGACCGCCCAGCCGGAGCCGGCGGCGTGCTGTATGCCGCGGGCAACCAGAACTCCGGCCTGAGCCTTTTCATACTCGGCGACCGGCTGGTGTTCGACTACAACTGCTTCGGCGAGCATCACGTCGCCGAATCCGACATCGAGGTCCCGGCCGGCGGCTCGGTCGTGGGCGTCAGGTTCCGCCGCTCGCAAGGCGGGAGCGGCCAGGCGACCCTGCTGATCAACGGCTCGCCCTGTGGCCGGGTGGAGATCCCGCTCGTCCTGTACATCCTGTCCAGCATCGGCCCGAGCGTCGGCTACGATCACGGCTCGCCCGTCAGCAGCAGGTACTCCGGCGAGTTCCCGTTCGAGGGCACGCTTGACCGGGTGGACATCCAGATCGTGTCCGCCCGTGACGCGACCGCCGAAGCCACCGGTGCCGACGCAGTCGCGCGGGCGGAAATGTCGCGCCAGTAACGCCAGTCGCGCAGCGCGAATAAGGTACGCAGGCGCCTTCGACGTCACACGAATCCTCACACGCAGGGGCGCGACGGTAGTGGCATCGCAAGTCCATCATGGAGAGGAGAAAGCGATGCCGCTGGTAACGGTGAAGGTCATCGAGGATGTGTTCACGCCGGCCCAGAAGAAGGAGATGATCAGCAAGATCACCGAAGCGATGGTCGAAGTCGAGGGCGAGAGCCTTCGGCCGGTCACCTGGGTGGTGCTGGAGGAGGTGCGCAGTGGCGACTGGGGTATCGGCGGGAATGCCCTGTCGACCGCCGACGTGC
>JASHXW010000549.1 GCA_030043395.1 Streptosporangiaceae bacterium | reverse complement strand
AGGCTGATGACCCGGCTCTTGAGCACGGGGCGCTTGGTCACCTTGGGCTCGGACTGACTGAGGGTCAGCGACGGCTGATGCCAGGAGCCGGAGTCCACGACCGCGGCGGCCAGGGCCATGTCCAGCGGGCTGACCCGCACGCTTCCAGTGCCGATCGCGTCGGCCGGCATCGCCTGCGAACTGCTGCTGGCCGGCTTTCGCAAGCCGCCGGTGAATGCGGAGATCGGCAACTGCCATGGCGCCCCGATGCCGAACGCGCTCGCGGCCGACGTCAGGCCCGCGGGGGTCAGGTACAGCGAAAGCGCCGCGAAGGCGGTGCTGCATGCATGGGCGAAGTCGGAGCTGAACAGCGGCTTGCCGAGCCTGGGCTCGGCCGGCGCGTTACCGAACGTCTGCCCGTTGACATGCTGCGTCGGCGAGCACGGGACCGGCGAGCCAGGGCCGAAGCCTGGCTCTGTTCCCAGTACCGCAGCGGTCGAGATCATCGTGAACGCCTGACCAGGCTCATACTGGCCAGTGAGCGGACTCGGAGTGGGCATCCCCGCTACCGAGTGCGCCGCGACGCCTAGGACCTGGCCTGTGCTGGCCCGTACGGCGACGACCGCCGCAGGCAGGCCTGTGCTGTCGGCTGCCTGCCGTGCGGCTGCCTGTACACCCGCATTGATGGTCGTTCGTACTGCCGTCCCCGCTTTGCCCGGCCAGCGCTTCAGGATCCTGATCCGCCGCCCGGCCGCGTTCTGAACGATGACCTCGGTGGTGGGCGTCCCGACCAGATTGAGCTGGTAGGCCTGCTCCAAGCCGGAAAGCCCAACTGTGGTGCCCGGCTGGTAGGAGTCGCCGTCCTTGATGAGGACACTTGAAGTCTCGGTGCCGATCTGGCCGGTTATCTCGGGAACGGTGCTGGCGAACAGCGGCTTGATCCGCGTCCTATGCGTGAGGCCGGGAACTTTCGCGAGCGCTGGCCGAAGCCGGGCGTAGGCACTCGGCGGAAGCTGGATGAGCTCAAGGAAAGCGTCGGGCGGCGCGGCCATGATCTGAGCGGCCATCTCGTCGGCGTCGGGCTGGGCCAACCCCGTCGCCTTGGCCAGGTCCCTGGCGGTCACCTTGGGCCTTGTGACCTTGTGCGGGATGACGCCAACCTCGATCGCCTGCGAGGGCGGGATGAGTGACTTGCCACTGGCGTCGAGCAGTGGCGCCCGCGACGGCAGGGTCGTCAGTACCGCCAGGCGGTCGTTACGCCCGAGGCCCGGCGCGATGACCGAGGGAGACCAGACAACCAGCCAGCGCGAATCCACCAGGCGCAGCCGCATACTCCCCCGGTAGTTCCAGGGCTGGCCGCGCCCTAGGTCGAACGAGGCGTGGAAGTAGGAGTGCGCACGGTCCCCGTTGACGGTGATCGCACCCATGCTGAGGGTAAGGTTCTCTGCTCCAAGCTGGTCGTACGCCGCCTTCATGGTCCGCGCTACGGCGACGTGATTGCCAGTCGTCATGGCTGCCGCAGTCGCATAGTGCTCGTACTGCCAGGCTAGGAGGAAGTCCTTGACGCTGTCAGTCACGGACGGCGCTGACCCGCCCGCGCCAGTAAGCCCGGCCACCACCACCACGATGGCGGCGCACACCAGGCCCGCGAGCCGGAGCATGCCGCTTCGCGACCGGCCGGCGCGCTTGCGTCGTTGGGGACCGGCAGTCGGCGCCGCGTTCGGCGGCATCGCTGTCCTCGCCTGCGGTCCGGGTTCCGGCGCGCCGGGCGCGACCTGCCGTTCGATTGGCGGAGCCACCGGACTTCCGGCGGCTCCGAAGTCCGCGGTGCCTGGTCTGGCCGTCGGCCCAGTTGCTGGCGGCACGGGCTCCGTTCCTGCCGTGACAGGACCAGTTCCCTGGGGGGCCGGATAGGTTTCCGGCGGGACGGGATCTGTCTCTGGCGGGATAGGGCCGGTCTCTGGCAGTGCCGGACCCGGACCCGTGCCTGGAGGCACCCGCGGTATGAAGACGGGCGCGGCAGGTGCGACCCGAGCCTCGAAGGCGACCCGCTCCGGCGTCAGCCCCCCGGGCGTGAGTCCCCCCGGCTTGGCTCCCTCTGGCATGAGGCCTTCGGGCACGAGGCCCTCTGGCATGAGGCCTTCGGGCATGAGGGCCTCTGGCATTAGGCCCTCCGGCATCAGGCCGGATTGCCCCGAGCGCGCGCCTGGAGAGTCGTGGCTACCGGCATCAGGCCTGATGCGTCCGGCCCGATGCCGGGCTGAGTGGGCGCCGCGCCTAGCCATGCCGGCCATCGAACGCCATTGTGCTACCTCCGGCGCCGGAAGGCACGTTCCACCTCACGCTGGGCATCCCGGCGTGCCAGTTCCTGCCGCTTGTCATAGGCCCGCCGACCGCGCGCCAGGGCAAGCTCAAGCTTGGCCTTTCCGTCAGAGAAGTACAGGGAAAGCGGGACAAGCGTCAGGCCGCCCTCAGACGTCGATCTGGCAAGCCGGTCTATCTCCTTGCGGTGTAGCAGCAGCTTACGTACCCGCCTCGGCTCGTGGTTCGTCCAGGTGCCCATGGCGTACTCGGGAATGTGGACACCGTGCAACCAGACCTCGCCGTCGGTGACCAGCCCGTATCCGTCGGCCAAGCTCGCCCGGCCGGCCCGGAGCGACTTGACCTCGGTGCCAGTCAGCATGATTCCGGCTTCCAGGGTGTCCTCGATCGTGTAATCGTGCCGGGCGCGGCGATTGCTGGCCACGATCTTCTTCCCCGCCTGGGACTTCTTGCCCTGACTCGACTTCCTGGTCTGCGCCTTCTTGCCTTGCTCTCCCGCCACGGTATAAGTCTGACCCCTCAGACCCGCAGGTAGCGCCTGAGAGTCAGGAAGGAGGTCGAGGCGCACAGCGCGAGGCCGATGAGCATGGTCACCAGCATCACCTCGACGAGGTCGACGGTGGTGAGTTCGACATGGAACGGGAAGTAGTTCTGCAGGCCATCCAGGCCAACTCGGGCGGCGATGAGCAGGGCGCAGGCGGCTAGCCAGCCGAACAGGCCCGCGATCATGCCTTCCACGAGGAACGGCAGCTGCACGTAGAAGTTCGACGCGCCGACCAAGCGCATGATGGCTGTCTCCCTGCGGCGATTGAACGCTGACAGCCTGATGGTGTTGGCCACGAGCAGGATGGCCGCGATGATCAGGATGATCGCCACCACGATGACCGCGTTCCTGGCACCATCGAGCAACTTATAGAAGTTGGTCAAGATCGAGGCGTCGTCGCCGACCGACTGCACGCCCGGCATGCCGGTGACGGCCGCGGCCACAGGCCCGGCGTCGGCTTCGGCGTTCTTCATCTTCACCTCGAAGGAGGCTGGGATGTCGCCGGGCGAAACCGAGCTGACGAGCTCGGGCTGATCCGAGAACTCCGCCTTGAACTGTGAAAACGCCTGGCCGGCGGCCACGTAGGTGACGGACTCCACCTGACTGAGAGAGGTCAGTGTCTTGCGCACCTGCGCCGTCTCTGTGGACGTGGCCGGGCCGTTCTTGGTGCACGACGGCGTGAGCGGCGTCTTGGAGCATAGGTAGACGGACAGTTCGACCCGGTTCTGCCACAACGCCCTGGTGTGGTCGACCTGCTTGACGAACAGAAGGCCGGTGCCGAGCAGCGAGAGGCTGATCGCGACGACGACCACGAGAGCTGCGGTCATAGTCAGGTTCCGTCGCAGGCCAATCCAAACCTCGCCGAAAACGAACTGCGCGCGCATGAAGCTAATCCCTTGGTTGTCCTGACCGCGCCGGGAGATACCGGCCGAATGGCAGACGGTCTCAGTGCTAGTACGCCTGGCCGTAGACGCCGCGTGACTGGTCTCGCACGATCTTGCCGTACTCGAGCTCGATGACGCGCTTGCGCATTGAGTCCACGATCGCCGCGTCATGCGTGGCCATCACGACCGTGGTGCCTGTCCTGTTGATCCTGTCGAGAACCTTCATGATCCCGATGGACGTCGCTGGGTCGATGTTGCCGGTGGGCTCGTCTGCCAGCAGGATCATGGGCCGGTTGACGAAGGCCCGCGCCATGGCGACCCGCTGCTGCTCGCCGCCCGAGAGCTCGTCGGGCATCCGCTCGCCCTTGCCCTCGAGTCCCACCAGGTCGATGACTTCGGGCACCACCTTGCGGATGAACCGGCGCGGCTTACCGATGACCTCGAGGGCGAACGCGATGTTCTGGTACACGTTCTTGGCGGGCAGCAGCCTGAAGTCCTGGAAGACGCACCCGATCCGGCGCCGCATCTGCGGCACCTTCCAGTTGGTGAGCCTGGCGAGGTCCCGGCCGGCGACGTAGATCCGGCCGTCTGTCGGACGCTCCTCGCGCAAGATCAGCCGCAGGAACGTCGACTTACCTGAGCCTGACGGCCCGACCAGGAAGACGAACTCGCCCTTCTCGACATCGAGATTGACGCTCTCCAGGGCTGGCCGGCTCTGATTCGTGTAGGTCTTGCTAACGTTCTCGAAATGAATCACGGGACCATCGCAGGCGCTCGATTAATGTTGATGTACCGGAGTGGGGGTCCCCGGTTGATCACGGGACAGTCTAGGGG
>JASHXW010000548.1 GCA_030043395.1 Streptosporangiaceae bacterium | reverse complement strand
GTACGGCCGGTCTGGATTATCCAGGGGTCGTTCGCGGAGGGAGCTGCCTGGCTGGATGCGTTCCTGAGCCTGGACACCTCCTCGCTGCCGGACGTCGTGCTTGCCTCAGGCCTGGTCAGCCGTGCTCAGATCGCCATGTCCACCGATCCCGCCCAGGCAGGTCAGTTCGCCAGGCAGGGGCTTGAGTTGTGCAACGGCGAGGGGGCGGAGTTCTGGGCCGCGTCAGCGCTGAACCTGCTCGCCGAGGCGGCCCTGCACGCCGGGCAGCCAGCCGAAGGCGTGGCGAAGGCGCAGGAGGCGCTCGCGGTTGCCCGCGGCGCCGGCGATCACTTCAACGAGGCGTATTCGCTCGGGACCCTGGCCGCGGTCGAGGGCCTTCGTGGCGACCTTGCCAGTGCGCGCGAGCTGTGTGAAGAAGCCCTGGCGGTCACTCGCGAGATCGACCAGCTCTGGGGCGCGGCCAGGACGTTGCTTGGCCTGGGCGACCTGGGGCGGCTGTCCGGCGACTATGACCTGGCCAGGCAGAACTACCTGGATGCCCTGGTGATCCTGCGCGAGGTCAGCGCCCGGCCCGAGGTAGCACGGTGCCTGGCCGGGCTCGGCCGGATTGCCATCGGGCAGGGAGACTACGCGCTGGCCAGGCAGTACCTCGCGGAGAGCGTCGAGCTGAGTAGGTCAACCGGCAGCCGGTTCGGGGTGACCAGGGGGCTGGAGACCTTCGCCATCCTTGCCGCCGCCCGGAACCAGCCTCAGCGTGCCGTGCGCTTGCTGGCGGCCGCTGCCGCGCTTCGCACCGAGGCCGAGCTCCCGCCGATGCCCGAAGACCGGGCGCAGCGAATCCTGGGCGTGGCGGAACGCCTGGGCGAGCCGGCTGTCCAGGAGCTGTGGTCGGCTGGACAGACGATGGGCAGCGAGGCCGCGATCGCGCTGGCGCTGAGCGATGGTGACGACGAGCGCTCAGGCCGCGGCGTCGGCGAACACGACGGGATTGATGGGATTGATGGCAGCGGCCGGCTCCAGGCCGGCAACGGCGGCGACCAGGCGGGCGATGACGCGGTCGTGCTGACGCCGCGGGAGAGGCAGATCGCGACGCTGATCGCCCGGGGGCACAGCAACAAGACGATCGCCGAGGAACTCGGGATCAGCCCGGCGACGGCGGCGCGTCACGTGGCGAACACCCTGGCCAAACTGGGCTTCACCTCGCGCGCGCAGATTGCCGCCTGGGTGCTCGGCAACCCTACTGATCATGAAACAGAGCGCTGACGGACTCCCCCACGTGAATGCGCCTGATCGCCTCGGCCAGCGCCGGGGCGACTGAGATCACGTGCAGCCGGTCGGTGCTGCTCGCCTCGGGGATCGGCACCGTGTTGGTGCAGACAATCTGCTCGACCTCGGGCCAGGCGGCGATCCGCTTGAGTGCCCCGTCGCAGAACAGCCCGTGCGTGCACGCGATCCACACCGACCGGGTGCCCTGCTCGCGCAGCTTGCCGAGGATCTCGATGATCGTGGTGCCGCGGGCGATCTCGTCGTCGACCACGATCGCGTTCCGCCCGGCCACGTCGCCGATGATGTGAGTGATCCGCACCTCGTGGTCGCTGATCCGTTCCTTGGCCCCAGCTGCGACCGGCAGGCCGAGCGTCCTCGCGAGCGCGGCGGCGGACTTCGCGTTGCCTAGGTCAGGTGACACGACGACCGCGTTGGACAGGTCCTGGCCGGCGAAGTGGTCGGCGATCTCGCGCAGCGCGTGCAGGTGATCGACCGGCACCGAGAAGAACCCGTGCACTTGCGGCGCGTGCAGCGTCATCGTCAGCACCCGGCTGGCGCCTGCGGCGACCAGCAGGTCAGCGACCAGCCGGCCGCCGATCGACACCCTCGGCATGCTCTTCTTGTCCGAGCGGGCGTAGGCGTAGTGCGGGATGACCGCGGTGACCCGGGCCGCCGACGCGCCGCGGGCGGCGTCGAGCATCAGCAACAACTCGACCAGGTGCTCCTGAACGGGCGCGGCCAGCGGCTGGATCAGGAAAACGTCGCGTTCCCTGCAGTTGGACTGCAGCTGAACTTCCAGGCAGTCGTTCGCGAACCGGCGGACGGTGGCCGGCAGCAGCGGGACACCGAGGTGCCCGCAGATCTCTTCCGCCAGCTCGTGATGGGCGGAGCCACTGAAGACCGAGATTTCCCGCACCAGCACAGGCTAAATCCGCCAGGACGCTCCCGCCCAGCGGTCATGGTCCGCCAGCTGAGGTCCCCCGGACGGAGGAAGTCAGGTTTGCTGGGCGTGGGTCGCGCCGGCGCCGTAGGGCGGCAGGTCGAGTTCCTTCCTGATCTGCGCCTGCACCTGCTCGGGCGATGGCGTGGCGTCGATGCTGACCACGTACTCCTTGCGGCGGAAGATCGCCAGGACCGGGTTGGTCTTCTCGTGGTACTCGCGCACCCGGACAGCCAGTGCCTCCTCCGTGTCGTCTTCCCTGGTGACCAGGGTGCCGCCGCAGGCATCGCACCGACCTGGCTCTTTCGGGCTGTTGGCGATCAGGTTGTAGTCCATCCCGCATCCCGAGCACAGCCGCCTCGCCAGCACCCGCCGCCTGACCTCGCTGTCGGGCAGTTCCAGGTGGATCACGCCGTCGATGTCGTAGCTCTCCAGGAAGAACTCGGCTTGGCGCTCGTTCCTGGGAAATCCGTCGATGACGAAGCCGTAGTTCCAGTCGTGCTG
>JASHXW010000547.1 GCA_030043395.1 Streptosporangiaceae bacterium | reverse complement strand
GCCGGCTCGTAAGCGACGAACATGAAGCTCAGGCGACGCCCGTCGACCGCGGTCAGCTCGGCCTGCACCTCGACCTGCGTGCCGAGCGAGCTTGGCCTGCTGTGCTCGAGCGATACGGCCACGCCCACCGTGGTCGTCCCGGCCGGAAGCTGGGGCGCGATCGCGGCAACGCACGCAGCCTCGGCCAGCGCAAGGAGCCTCGGCGTGCCGAGGACGGGGACATCGCCACTCCCCAGCGCTATGGCCGTGTCCGCGTCGGACACCTCGGCCGTGACGGTCGCCCGCAAGCCGACCGCCACGCCTTCATCGCCACGCCGCTCGCCACCGGCACCCTGCGGGCCCGGGCCCTCGCTCATTCGATGACGGCGATCAGGTCGCCCTCCTGGATCACGTCGCCTTCGGCGACCGCCAGCCTGGTCAGCGTGCCCGCGCTCTCGGCGAGAACCGGGATCTCCATCTTCATCGACTCGAGTATGACCAGCGTGTCACCGTCGGCGATCGGGTCTCCCTCGGCCACGACGATCTTCCACACGTTGGCGACCATCTCTGCGCGGATCTCTGTCACGCGCACCTCCCTGCTTCAGGACCCGTCACGACCGCGCCAGCCGGCGACCAGTCTGTGCATAGCCAATCATCGCCGCTATTGCCCGTTCATGCGCGCAGTCGGCTCACGACCGACGTGTCGTAGTCTCCGCTCGCGAATTCCTCGCTGCGCAGCAGGTCGAGGTGGAACGCAAGGTTGGTCTTCGGCCCAGCCACGACGAACGACCCAGCGGCGTCAAGGGCCCGGGCCAGCGCCTGCTCGCGATCGGCGCCGTGCACGACGAGCTTGGCGAGCAGCGGGTCGTAGTACGGCGTCACCGTGTTCCCCTCGGCGTATCCCGAGTCCACCCGCACGCCCGGGCCGGCCGGCTCGCGCCATGCGGTGATCTGGCCCGGGCTTGGCAGGAACCTGACGGGGTCCTCGGCATAGACACGCAGCTCCACCGCATGCCCATCTGGCGTAACGCGGCTCGTCTCGCAACTGCACTGGTCTCCGTCGGCGATCAGTAGCTGCTGCTCGACCAGGTCGATCCCGGTCACCATCTCGGTGACCGGGTGCTCGACCTGGAGCCTGGTATTCATCTCCAGGAACATGAACTCGCCGGCCTGGACGTCGAGCAGGCACTCGACGGTCCCCGCGCCGCGGTAGCCGACCGCCTCGCCAGCCTGGACGGCCGCGGCCAGCATCCGCTCGCGCAGCTCGGGGCCGACGCCCGGGGATGGCGTCTCCTCGGCTACTTTCTGGTGCCGCCGCTGCACCGAGCAGTCCCGTTCCCCCAGCGCGATCACGCGCCCGTCAGCCAGGCCAAGGATCTGGACCTCGACGTGCCTGGCCCGGCTGATGTAGCGCTCGATGAGGATGGCCGGGTTGGCGAAGAACCGCTCCGCTCTCGTCCGGGCCGTCTCGAAGCCTGCCTTGAGCTGATCGGCATCAGCAGCCATGGTCATGCCGATGCCGCCGCCGCCAGCCGCTGCCTTGACCATGACCGGGTAACCGATGCTCCCGGCCAGCGCGACGGCCGCGTCGGCGTCGAAGACCGGCTCGGAGCCACCCTCGGCTACCGGCACGCCAGCGGCCGCCATCAGGTTGCGTGCCCTGATCTTGTCGCCCATCTGGCGGATCGCCTCGGGCGGCGGGCCAACCCAGGTGAGCCCGGCGTCGATGACCCGCGTCGCGAAATCGGCGTTCTCCGACAGGAAGCCGTAGCCGGGGTGGATCGCCTGCGCCCCGGTCCGTTCCGCAGCGCTGAGTATCGCGTCGATGTTGAGGTAGCTCATGGCCGGCGCGGCCGGCCCGATCAGCACGGCTTCGTCAGCCTCGGCAACGAACGGCAGGCTGGCGTCAGCCTCGGAGTAGACCGCGATCACCCTGATGCCCAGCCGGCGCGCCGTCCTGGCTACCCTGCGGGCGATCTCGCCCCTGTTCGCGATCAGCAGTGATTCAGGCACGCCGGGCAGCATACCGGCCAGCGGGCCAGCCGGCCGGAAGCTGGCCTACTGCAGGCGCCATGCCGGTATCCGCGGGGCCACGGTCGCGAGCGCTTCCACGACTACCGGGTCGTACTCGGTCGCGGCGCCGGCCCGCAGGCGAGCGAACGCGGCCGTCGTCCGGTCCCGGTCGGAGGAGCCGGCAACCATGTCGTCGTACGCGTTGGCGACCCGGACGATCCGGCTGCCGAGTGGCGGCTCGCTTGGGCCACCCCGGAACGGCAGCCACTGAAGGCGGACGAGGTCGGCCACGGTCTCCATGACACCGGTCTTCTTGATGACCGCGGCGCCCAGCTCGGCGATCCGGCGCGCGGACGCCGGGGGGAGCTGGACCGTGGCTCCGCCGGGTGTCGGCTCGACTAGCGCGAGCTGCCCGATGTCGTGCATGAGCGCTGCATACTCCAGGTCGATGAGCTCAGTCTCCGGCAAGCCGAGCTGGCGCCCGATCGCCAGCGAGAACACCGTGACCCGGCGCGAGTGACCGTTCTCGACGTACCCGCCGACCTCGGTGGCCTGCGCAAGCGCACGCACGGTCTGCAGGTGAGTCGCGCGGATGCCGGCGTACCGGCGGAAGGCAAGCCAGATCACCAGCAAGGGCCCGGCGAAGACGGCGATCTCCACCAGGCCCATCACCATCGCGCCGAAGACCGTGATGATCGCCGACACGGCGGTGGCCATGCCCAGCCGCCATTGCACCGCCAGCTCGTCCGCCAGGGTGACCATGTACCTGGCCCGCAGGTCGTCTGCACGAATGATCGCCATGATCACGGTCTCGACCAGCCAGCCGAACGTCGCAAGCGCCGCCATCACCGCGAGGTCGGCCACCCAGTACCAGCGTGCGTGCCACCCGTGCGCGTTGAACAGCAGGGGCATGAACACCCCGTGGAAGATCGCGGCGACGCTGGCGACGGCAAGGAGCCGGGCTGCCATTCCCGTGACGTCCGCTGGCCGGGCCGCCGCGATATGCGGAAGCGCGCCGACAGCCATGCCGAGAGCCGTGACCGTGATGATTTCCATGACCGGGCTGGCCGCCGACGCGATGTACATCCGGCCCGGCATGCCGTGGGAGGGCCGGGCGATGTACAGCGTCATGGCGTAGGCGAGCGCAGCGGACATCGCCACCGGAGCTGCCTGACGCAGGCCGGGCAGGGACAGCCTGAGCAACTCCCCGAACGCGATGTACAGGCCG
Source organism: Streptosporangiaceae bacterium (assembly GCA_030043395.1). The sequence continues at coordinate 4,276 of JASHXW010000547.1, read as the reverse complement.
AAGACAATCGGGATGTCGGCGTGCTGGAAGCCCTGCACCAAGGTCTGCAGAAGGGAGGCGATCACGAGCACGGCGACCGAGCCAACCAGCAGGAGCCTGCCCGAGTCCAGGGACTGCAAGGCGATCGGCCGCTGGTCCTTCTGCCGCACGGCTACCGCGCTCCTCTCGCTGGCCAGGAACTCGCTACTGCAACGGAGATGTCGGGTCGTCGTGATCTTTCAGGGTCACGAATTCCTCGCCAGTCAGTTGCCCCTGCTCCGGAAACTGCCATCCATCACGGCCAAGCGCGCCGATGAACGCCTCGACGAACTTCGGGTCGAACTGCGACCCTGCGCCCTTGCGGAGCTCGGCAACGGCCTGGTCAGCGCCGAGCGCCTTCCGGTAGGCGCGCGTGGATGTCATCGAGTCGAAGGCGTCCGCGACGGCGATGATCCTCGCGAACTCCGGGATCTCGTCGTCGGCCAGGCCCATCGGGTATCCGCGCCCGTCCAGCCGCTCATGGTGATGCACGATCCCGTTGAGCGCCTCGTTGAGGAAGCCGATGTCCCTGACGATCTCCAGGCCGCGCATCGGGTGCAACTGGATGGCCGCGAACTCTTGCTCGGTGAGCTTGCCCTCTTTCTGCAGCACCTTGGTCGGGACCCCGAGCTTGCCGACGTCGTGCAGCATGCCGGCGAACCGCACCGCCTGCGCCCGTTCCGGGCGCATGCCCACCTGGCTGGCGATCATGCCCGCGCCCCGGGAGACTCGCTCGCTGTGGCCGCGGGTGTAGAAGTCCTTGGTCTCGACCGCCTGGCAGAGCGCCGCGAGGGTCGACTGGTAGGCGACGTGCTGCTCGGCGAACTGCTTCATCGCCCACCGTGCGACGTACAGCGGCACGAGCACGATAGCTGCGGCGAACGGTCCGATCACTGCCCACAGGGCGGCGATGACCAGCCCGAGTGGCGCGAAGCCGAGATCGGACAGCAGCATCAGCGGGGCGCTTGTACCCGACGAAGTCCGCCGCACCGCGGCACGGCTCTCTGCGTCGATCAGCAGCATGCCCCAGAGCATCGCGTGGTTCACGAGGACCTGCACGACCGCCGCCGCGACGAATGGCACGATCACTTCGTTGAACCTGTGCAGCTCGATGACAGAACGACCGGTCAGAATCGGCGCGTTCAGCAAAGCCAGCGGTATGGGCGCTCGCCCGTGGAGTGCATGGAACGTCTCCCCGGCCGCAAAGCCGGCCACTGTGTACATCCCGCAGTTGAACAGCCGCTCAGCAAGCGGCACGTGCCTGCGGATGCTCACGAGGGCGACGGCGCCGACCATGGCCGCGGCCATTGGCCCGAGCAGGACAACGGCGGCGAGCGTCGCCGCCGAGCTAGGCGACCAGGACGACTGCCGCTGGAGCGTCGTGGGCGTGGACTCGCAGACGAGGAAAAGCGCGGCCAGCGTGGCGTAGGTGACCCAGTACCCCCGCCATGCCGAGGCCAGGTGGGTGTAGGAGACCGTCAGGTGATCGGGTGCCATCACGAGGATGAGCGCAGCACCCGCGGCAACCGCCGCGATATACAGCCAGGTGATCCAGGAGAGCTTGCTCATGATCTCCTCGATGACGTCGCGCCGCGATACCGCCACTCAGCGTAACGCCAGCGGGCCGTTCAGCGCCGGAATCCGCCACATTGGCAGCCCGCAAGGTGAGGAGATTGGCTGTGCTTAGCTAGCCTCGATCTGAGCCCGGACGGCCTCGATCCTGGTCAGGACCTTGGCACGCAGGTCCGCAGGGACCTGCTCGTGACCGCAGTACTTGTGCACGAGGCGCTTGACCGCCTCCTCCAGGCCGTACTCGCGCAGGCATGGCCCGCATTCGTCCAGGTGGATCTTGATCTCCGCGTAGGACACCTGATCCATTTCGCCGTCCAGATAGGTGTAGACGCGCTCAAGGACCTCGCTACATGGCACGTCGTGCGGTTTCCCGCAGCTCATCAGGCATCCCCCCTCGGGGCTTGCGCCGACGGGCGCTGCGCGGCGGCAGGCACGCCGAGGTCAGCCGCGTAGTCCTGCAGCATCTCCCTGAGCTGCCTGCGACCGCGATGCAGCCGCGACATGACAGTTCCGATGGGGGTTCCCATGATGTCGGCGATTTCCTTGTACGCGAATCCCTCGACATCAGCCAGGTACACGGCGATACGGAATTCCTCCGGCAGGGCTTGCAAGGCTTCCTTGACGTCGGAATCCGGCAGCCCTTCGAGCGCCTCGGCCTCCGCTGACTTCAGTCCCGACGAGGTGTGCGAGGCGGCGCGCGCAAGCTGCCAGTCCTCGATCTCCTCGGTGCCTGATCGCTGCGGCTCGCGCTGCCGCTTGCGGTAGGTGTTGATGAAGGTGTTGGTGAGGATGCGGAAGAGCCACGCCTTGAGGTTCGTGCCGTCCTGGTACTGGTGGAACGAGCCGTAGGCTTTCGCGAACGTCTCCTGCACCAGGTCCTCGGCGTCCGCCGGATTACGGGTCATCCGCATCGCTGCCGCGTACAGCTGATCCAGGTAGGGCAGGACATCACGCTCGAAGCGCTCGTTACGCTCCTCGAGTGGCTCGGCTACCGGACCCACCCCCTCCGCCGTTGCTGGCCTGTTCCGGCTGGGCTGCCAGCCGCCTCGGGCGGAGGATACCGTGCCAGCCCCTCGCGGCGATCGGGCGGCTACCCGAATATCGCCTGGAACGCCGCCAGAGGCGGACCTGACATTGAGCGGAGGCGCCGTGTCGCTCCTCCATTTACCAGCTACGGGCACGCGCGTTGCAACACGGCACGCGTCCTCTTCATTCCTCCCGCCCGGCGCAAGCCCGGCAGGCGCGACGTCCCGCGGCGACTAACGTCGTGATCTGTCCGACTTCGCCTGGCAGGCTATGCACCGAGCCGCCTCTGGCTTGGCCTCCAGTCTGCCTTCGGGCACCGGCTTGCCGCAATCGATGCACATCCCGTAGCTGCCGTTCTCCAGCCGGGCAAGCGCGTCGAGCACCAGGAGCCTGCGCGCCTTCGCCGCCTCGAGTATCGCCTCCGCGCGGTCGGACTCGGCCAGGTTGCTGCCAGCGTCAGCGGGGTCCTGCGGGTAATCCATCACCAGCGGGTGCTGATGCGCCCCGTTCAGCACCGCAATGGACCGGTCGAGCTCATCACGTACTTCCTCAAGGCGCTTGCGAGTGGCTGCGATATCCAACCCGTCCACACCTCCCGCGCTCTCCCGCTCCGCCACCATGACGTCAGCCATCGGACCAACCTCCTGACCCCGGCGATACCGGGTCGGCTTGCTCGATAAGTTCAGGCCCGTTGTTGCGCACCGAGTTGACCGCGAGTGAGACCGGGTACGACACCAGCCCGCTTGCCGCGGCCGGGGCCAGCAGCGCGCGCATGTCGTTCGGGTCCGTGCTGGCGGGGTCGAGCCAGTCCGTCCAGCTGCCTGGGTCGATGACCATCGGCATCCGGTCGTGGATCTCGCCGAGCTCGTCGGGCGCGGTCGTGGTGATGATCGTCGCGCTCCACAGCCAGGCAGCCGGATCCTCCTGGCTTACCGAGCGGTCGCGCCACAACTCGTACAGGCCGGCGAAGGCGAGCTCGCCATGATCAGGCCGGCAGATGAAATACGGCTGCTTGGGTGCCTTCGTGCCGGCCGGCGGCTTCTGCCACTCGTAGTAGCCGTCGGCGGGAATCAGGCAGCGCCGGCGGGCGAACGCGTTCCTGAACGCAGGCTTCTCGGTGACGGTCTCCGAGCGCGCGTTGATCATGCGGTAACCGATGGAGATGTCCTTCGCCCACGAGGGCACCAGCCCCCAGCGGACCACCCGCAACTCGCGCACGGGCCCTCGGGGGCCCTGCTGACGCCCGTCAGCGTCGGATTCCCCAGGCTGAGCGTGACCAGGTTGCTTCGCTGGCTCATCCCGCCGGCCTGAGCCGGCGTCTGGCTCGGACCTCTCGGCGCGGGGCTGCCTGGTCATCACGGCATAGATCGGCTTGGTCGGCGCGACGTTGTAGTCAGGCTTGAGCGGCTCGTCGACGCGGTCACGCTGCACGGCGAACTCCTCGAGGAGCTCGATACGCGAGCGCGCCGACGCGTAACGGCCACACATGTGATCCACCTTCGCTGCGTCGTCGAGACCGGGGGGCGGCGTCCCGGCTCAGCCGAGGTGCCGTAGCTTGGTCAGCCTTTGGCCACTTGTTCAGTGACCTGCCAGGGGCCGGGTTACCTGGGGGTCAGCCCGGCCGTCTGAACAACGGATTGACGCTGTACATAGCCAAGTC
>JASHXW010000546.1 GCA_030043395.1 Streptosporangiaceae bacterium | reverse complement strand
GGGGGTGGCGGGAGTCTGCAGCGCGCTGCGCTCACCCAGCTCGACTCCGTCGTCATGAGCGTGGCCGGCGTCGCGCCGGCCGTTGGCATTGCGGCATCGACTGCGGCGTTGTTCGGCGCCGTGGGCGATGCTGGTCCGGCTTCGCTCCTGTACTGCGGGATCGCGGTCTTCGGGATCGTCTGGGCCTTCAACTTCCTCGGCCGGGCCGAGGTGAACGAGGGAGCGAGCTACGCCTGGGTGCGGCGGGCACTCACGCCAGCGCTCGGCTACCTGGCGGGCTGGGCCCTCGTCGTCTCAGGCGTGCTGGCGATGGTGTCCCTGTCGCTGCCGGCGGGGTCGGTGACGCTCGGCTTGTTCAGCACCAAGCTCGCGAGCAACGTCACGCTCGTGACCATTGTCGGCGGTGCCTTCTTCGCTGCGATGGTCCTCACTGTCATGCTCGGCATCCGCATCTCTGCCCGCGCGCAGCTGATCATGTCGGGCATCGAGGTCGTGCTGCTCGTCATATTCGGGATCCTCGCGCTGGTGCACGGCCCGACCGCACCCAGCCGCGACTTCTCCTGGTCGTGGCTGTCGCCCACCAGCTTCCACGGCTTCGCCGGCGCCTCAGGCGGCTTTGTCGCCGGGGCTCTGGTAGCCGCCTTCTACTACTCGGGCTGGGACACGAATGCCAACCTCAACGAGGAAACGGCAAATGCACGCCGAACGCCCGGCATCGCGAGCCTGATCGCAGTGGTCATGGTCTTCTTGTTGTTCCAGATCTTTACGATCGGCACGAACATGGACCTGTCCGCCAAGTCCATCGCCAGCAACAGCGGGAACGTGCTTGGCGTCCTGGGCCAGGTCGTCTGGCCAGGCGACGGAGGCAAGCTGATCGTCATCGCGGTCATCCTGTCCGCCGTCGCCACGCTGGAGACCAGCCTGCTGCAGGGCAGCCGAACGCTGTTCGCGATGGGCAGGGACCGGACGATGCCGCAGGTGTTCGCGCGGCTGCACCCGTCGTGGCGAACCCCGTGGATCGCGACGATCCTGCTCGGCGTCGTGACGCTGACCCTGTTCGCCCTGTCGAACTATGTCGGCTCGCTGTCGACTATCCTGTCCGACGCGATCAGCGCCGTCGGACTGCAGATCTGCTTCTACTACGGGCTGGCAGGGCTCTCGGTGGTGGTGCTCTACCGGCGCTACCTGCTGAAGTCTCCCAGGAACTTCATACTGATGGGATTGTGGCCGCTGGCCGGGGCAATCTTCATGTTCGCGGTCCTGGCCAAGTCAATCCCGTCCAACCCGACGGCGGTCAACGTCGCCGGCGTCGGGGCGCTTGGCCTTGGCCTCATTCCCATGGCGATCTTCTGGATCCGCGGCAGTGCGTACTTCAAGCGCCCGCCTAAGGACGAGCGCGTGATCAGCTCTCTCGATCAGGCCTTTGGCGGGACTGAAGCCGGCTAGCCAGCACCGCCGCGACGGTGGCCAGGGCTGCCAGCGGGACGCTGACGCCCATCCGCTGCAGGGTGCCGTCCCAGGGCTTAGCGGCGCCGGATACGAACAGCACCAGGATGATGGCCGCGATCGCCGCGGCTGTCACGAGCAAGCTGATCGCCCAGCGCCATCGCGGCTCGGCGCGCAGCCGCCAGGCAAGCACTAGCGGCGTCACGACGAGCAGGACATACAGCACGGCGCTGACCGCGTTGTGAGCGTGGTTGTGCCAGGACTCCGGTCCGCTGGTCAGCAGCATGTGATCGCGGCGGAGCAGCGCAGCGGCGAGCGTCAGAACGCCGGCGACCTGGAGCAGCCACGGCGCGGGGCCGGCCTGGCGGGCGCCGCCGAGTTCGGCGCGCAAGGCAGAGCCGAACGCGATGAGCGACACGCCAAGGAGCACGAACCCGGCGATCATGATCCAGGGGTCTTTAGCCTCAGGCGCAGCCAGGCCGCTGATCTGGACTTTCGTGGCCGGGTAGCCGGACTGGAGCAGGGAGGCGACGATCCAGGCGGCAGTGAACGCAAGCGGCCCGACGACTCCGGCCGCTGCCCCGGCGACCAGCCAGGTGCGCCGTTGCCCGGGGTCCGCGACTTACTCCTGCGGGAAGGCGGGGGTGACCGGCCCGGTGCTGGTTACTCCGGGCAGCTGGGAAGCTCGCCAGCTCACGATCACGCGCTGGATGCCCAGGCTGACGGCCAGGTACAGAATCGCAGTCGCGCTGGCGATGCCGGAGTTGATATTGCCGTGCGAGACCAGGGCGTCGAAGCCGAAGTGGGCAGCCAGGGCGACGACCCACAGCACCGCGGTCAGCCAGTGTCCCTGGGTCCACGGCTGGCCGTTCTCGATCCAGATCTTCACCGTGAACGCCCGCATGGCGCCGAAGCCCGCCGCGAGCACCAGGCTGCCAGCAATCGCGACGTAGATCGTTCCGCCCGGGTGATGCTTGGACAAGTACTGGGCGAGTTCGAGGATCCCGATGATCGCCAGGATCCCGGCCAGGCGCGCGCCTCTGCCGTTCACCGGGCGCTTGCGAACCTGCCGGTAGATCAGCAGGGCCAGGACGGCGACGCCGACGACGACTTCGGGGATCACGGATGTCACAGGTCTGCTCCTTCGCAGCCGAGGGTCGGGCGACCCTCCTGAACAGTACGTGCCGAATGCTCGCCGCCGCATCGGCTGGCGGATTGATTCTGAGAGCCAGCCCGGCCTCCACCCGGGGGTGGACGCGGTCGCTGCCACTGAGCCAAGATCGCTTCCAGGGCGCTGGCTCGGATCTGGAGTGCGATGGGCGAAGCTATTTACCGCGTGGAGCTGCACGACGGTCGTCGCTGCCTCGCGCTCGGCTCGCCCGAGTCCGGACCCGCTGAGCTCATCGACGGGCTGTCCCTCGATGGCCTGCTGGCTGCCACGCCCACCGACGCCAACCACGCTCCGGCCGCGGGGCAGTTCTGGCCGCAGGCTCTGTCTGCTCCCAGAACGCCACTGCCCGGGCCGGTGCGCGTCCTCGCGCCGGTCGAGTCGCAAGAGGTCTGGGCCGCCGGGGTCACGTACGCGCCGTCGCGTGACGCACGCCAGGCCGAGTCAGCGTTCGCCGCCGCCTACGGTGCCGTCTACGGCGCCACCCGCCCCGAATTGTTCTTCAAGGCGACAGGAAGCCGGGTGCGCGGGCCAGGCGAGCTCGTCATGATCCGCTCGGACTCGACCTGGAACGTGCCCGAGCCCGAGGTGGCGCTGGTGCTCACGTCCCAGTGCGAAATCGCGGCAGTGACCATCGGCAATGACATGTCCTCACGCAGCATCGAGGGAGCTAACCCGCTGTACCTGCCACAGGCCAAGGTCTACGACGGGTCGTGCGCCCTCGGGCCATGCCTGGTGCCGCCGCCCGCCGGCAACGACCTGGGCATCGAGGTGGTGATCGAGCGCGGCGAGCAGGCCGTCTTCACCGCCCGCGCAAACGCATCCTCGATGCTGCGCTCCTTCGAGGAGCTCGCGAGCTGGCTCGGCCGGGCGCTGACCTTCCCGGCGGGCGCGGTCCTGCTGACCGGAACCTCGATCGTGCCGCCGCCGGAGTTCTCCCTGGCCGAGGGCGACGCCGTCCGGATCACCATCGACGGCATCGGCACGCTGGTCAACCCGGTGGGCTGCCTTTCCTGCGGCGTCCCGCCGGCCGACGA
>JASHXW010000047.1 GCA_030043395.1 Streptosporangiaceae bacterium | reverse complement strand
GCACGCTGAAGGCCCTGGGCTGGCGCAGCAGGCGGGTGGTCGGCCAGGTGATGGGCGAGGCCCTGGTGATCGGGATCATCGGCGGGATCATCGGCGTCGGGATCGGCTATCTCGGGTCGGCTCTGGTGAACGCGGCCTCGCCGAAGCTGACCGCCGCACTCCCGGCGACCGGCTCGGCGACCCCCGGCGGGTCGAGGGTATTCAATCCCGGCGGTGGCGGCGGCTTCCCAGGCGGTGGCCCTCCCGGCGGTGGCGGCGGCTTCCCAGGCGGCGGGACCTCCGGTCGCGGTGGCTTCAGCGCCGCGCACCTGGGTGCGAGCAGTTCTACGGTCACGGTGCACCTGAGCGCTCCGGTGACGCTGAGCGTGATCGGCGCCGCCGTGCTGCTGGCGATCGTCGGCGGCCTGATCGCAGGTGCATTCGGAAGCTGGCGGGCCGCCGGGCTGCGCCCGGCTGCGGCCCTGTCCAGGGTCGCGTAAGCAGAAGCAAGGGGAAATCGGAACGCCATGTACAAGCTGACCAACGTCACCAAGACGTACGACACCGGGCGCAAGAACGTCGCGGCCCTGCAGGGGGTGAACGCGACCATCGGGGATGGTGAGTGGCTCGCGATCCAGGGGCCGACCGGGCACGGCAAGACGACGCTGCTGCAGATGCTCGGCGGGCTGGACCGGCCGACATCCGGGTCGGTGGAGTTCGACGGCCAGGACCTCGCCCAGCTTCGCGAGGCCGATGTGACCGCGATCCGGGCCAAGTCGTTCGGGTTCATCTTCCAGACGTTCAACCTGATCCCGACGCTGAGCGCGCAGGAGAACGTGGAGGCGGCCCTGGTCCCGTTGCACGTCCACACGGCCGACCGGCGCCAACGCGCCGCCGCCGCCCTCGCCGACGTCGGGCTCGGTGACCGGCTCACGCACCTGCCGACTGAGCTGTCCGGCGGCCAGCAGCAGCGGGTCGCGATCGCCCGGGCACTGGTCAAGGAGCCAACCGTGCTGCTTGCCGACGAGCCGACCGGCAACCTGGACGAAGACACCAGGGACGAGATCATCGGGCTGCTGGAGAAGCTGTGGCAGACCCGCGGCCTGACCCTGGTGCTCGTCACGCACGACTCGTCCATTGCTCGCCGCGCCCAGAAGATCGGCGTGATGCGCAAGGGCAAGCTCACCGTGAGCGGCCAGCCGACTAAGGCCGTGTAGTCGCTGGCCGTGTAGTTGCCGTCAGCTGTCTAGCTGCCCTGCGTCAGTCCGGGTGTTCGGCCGACAGGCCGAACACCCGGACTGCGTTGCCGGCCCAAGCCGCGGCGACCTGGTCGTCAGTGCATCCTGCGGCCAGCAGTGCCTGCTCCAGGGTCCTGGCGTTCTGCTCGACGCTCGGCACTCCTGGCCAGTCCGTGCCGAAGATCATCTTGTCGGCGAGCCGCCGGAGCGAGGTGCCGTAGTAGTCGCCGAGCCGCTGGGGCGGCAAGCCGGATACCTCCAGCCAGGTGCCCGGTCGCATCAACGCGAGGAACGCTGCCTGCTGGTACCACCAGCCGCGCCCGCCGTGGGCAAGCACGACGACGAGATCGGGGAAGTCGCGGAACACGTCGTCGAGCAGGGTCGGGTCCGCGTAGGAGTTGACCGAGCCGGCGAACGTGGACGTGCCGCAGTGCACGATCACGGGGAGCTGATGTTCCTCCGCCCAGGCGTAAGCCGGATACAGCATGCGGTCTCGCGCCTCGAACCCCCCGTGCACCGGGTGGATCTTGACCGCGACCGCACCGAGGCTGACCTGCCTGGCCAGTTCGCGAGCCACCGGGTAGTGCAGGTGCGGGTTCAGGCAGGCGACTGCGCGGAACCTCACCGGGTTCTGCGCCACGACGGGCAGGACGTCCTCGATTGGCTGGATGCCAGTCACCTTGGGGCTGTACTCGCTGAACAGCAGCACGTGGTCGGCGCCCTGGTCGGCGAAGTAGCCGTCGAGGGCAGCGGGCAGCGGGACGCCTTCGGCGTCGAAGAGCACGCCCATCGGCGTCCGCGCGCCGAACTTGCGCGCCCAGTCCTGCCAGTCCTGTGACAGGGTGGGCAGCCGCGCCACGTGCGTGTGCGCGTCGACGAGCAGCCGGCCGTCCAGCATCTGTCAGCCCAGCTTCGATAGGTTCAGCATCTAGGCGAGCAGGCCACGGATGTCGTCGGCGTCGAGGCCGGATCCGAAGAGGTTGCCCGAGTCGAGCACGCTGGCGAAGAGCTCAGCTTTCCTGGCCTTCAGCGCCATGACTTTCTCCTCGATGGTGTCCCTCGCGATCAACCGGTAGACCATCACATTGCGGGTCTGGCCGATCCGGTGGGTCCGGTCGACCGCCTGGGCCTCGGTCGCCGGGTTCCACCAGGGGTCAAGCAGGAAGCAGTAGTCGGCCTCGGTGAGGTTGAGCCCGAAGCCGCCTGCCTTGAGGCTGATCAGGAAGACCGGCGCCGCTCCTGACTTGAACCGGGAGATCGCCGCGGCCCGGTCCTTGGTAGAGCCATCCAGATAGCTGTACGGGATCCCCTGGGTGTCCAGATGATCGCGAACAATGCCGAGGAAGCCCGTGAACTGGCTGAACACCAGTGCCTGGTGGCCGGAGCCCACGACATCGCCGAGGTGCTCCGTGAGCGCCTCGATCTTGCTGCTCGGCACCTCGGCCGCGGCATCGTCGACCAGGCCCGCGTGCAGGCTGAGCTGGCGGAGCAGCGTCAGCGAGCGGAAGATCGTGAACCGGTTGCCGTTCATGTCGTCGAGCAGGCCGAGCACTTTCTGCCGCTCCCGCTGGAGGTGCGTCTGGTAGATCTTGCGGTGCCGCGGATGCAGGTCCACCTCGAGTACCTGCTCTTGCTTGGGCGGCAACTCGGTGGCGACCTGCTCCTTCGTGCGGCGCTTGACGAGCGGCTTGATCCGCCGCCTGAGCTGGCCAAGCAGTTCGGCGTTCCTGCCCTTCTCGATCGGCTTGGCGTAGTAGTCGCTGAACCTGGCCGGGCTGGGGAACAGCCCGGGCGCCGTGATCGACAGCAGCGCCCAGAGTTCCATCAGGTTGTTCTCCATCGGCGTGCCCGTGATGGCGAGCTTGAAGGATGCGGGCAGCCGGCGGGCGCAGAGGTAGATCTTGGACTGGTGATTCTTGGTGAACTGGGCCTCGTCCAGGATCAGGCCCGACCACGGCAACTCGGCGTAGGAGTCGAAGTCCAGCCGCAGCAGCGCGTAAGACGTGACGACAGCATCGGCGCCGGCGACGATCTCGCTGAGTGCCGTGCGGCGGCGCGAGCCTGTCTCGGTCACCGGCACCACCCGCAAGTCAGGAGCGAACCGGTGAGCCTCGGCAGCCCAGTTCGCGACGACGCTGGTCGGCGCGACGATGAGGAACGGGGCGAGCCCGGGCTGCTGGGCCCGGGCATGGCAGATCAGGGCAAGTGACTGCAGCGTCTTGCCTAGTCCCATGTCGTCGGCGAGTATGCCGCCGAGCCGGTGTTCCCACAGGAATGCCAGCCAGGCGAATCCGTCGACCTGGTAGGGACGTAGCTGTGCGCTCAGGGTGGCTGGCACGGGCGGCCGGTCGATGGTGGCGATCGACAGCAGGCCGGACACCTGTTCCTGCCAGGCGGCCGCCTGATGACTGACCACGCCAAGCTCGGCGAGTTCGTTCCACAGGCCAGCCTGGAACCTGCTGATCCGAAGCTCGCCTGGCGGAGCGTCCTGCAGTGCGCGCGCCTCCTCGATCAGCCTGGCCAGCGTGGCGAGCTCGGGCTTGTCGAGAGAGAAGTAGGCCCCGTCGGGGAGCAGCAGATGGGACTCACCGCGGCTGAGCGCCACGAACAGGTCGGAGAACGGCACTTCCCGGCCGTCGGCGGTGACCGTGATCCCGAGGTCGAACCAGTCGGTGTCGCCAGCCACGTCGCCGGCGGAGATGCCGATCCGCAGTGAGTCGCTGGCCTCGCGGTAGTCGGCGGGCTCGCCGCTCACCTCGACGGTCACGCCGGGCTCGGATGCAAGCAGCGGCAGCAGTTCGGTGGTGAACCGCATCGTGTCGATGCCGTCGAGCCGTAGCGGCGACACGAGGTCCCGGTGGCCGGGGCTTGCGATGGAGGAGAGCGGCAGGTCGATGCTGTTCAGCAAGGCCTGTTCCTGATCCGCGTCGCGGTAGCCGTCCGACCGCGGGCTCGGCTCCGCGTCGGCTGGCACCCGGAGCTGGCGGTCGCCTACCTGGTAGGCCCACTCCCAGCGCAAGTCGAGCTGATGACCGGCGGAGTACGAGGCGCGCAAGAACAGTGCGGGACCGGAGATCAGCGGGGGCTCGAAGGAGCCGTCGGAGGAGATCACCGGGGCGAGTCGCCTGAGCCGGGGATAGAAGTCGTCGCGGAACCTGGCCAGCCCAGCGGCGGGAATCTCTAGCCGCGCGTCGGCCAGGGCCATGTGCTGCAGCTGCGGGGGCACCGGCCTGGCGAGCCTGGCCAGCTTGAAACGCTGCTCGACGATGCCCGCGCCGCTCGTGGCGTCGTCAGGGCTCATGTGCACGACGCCATGGCCTTGCGCGCCGATGAAGGTGACCACGGCGGCGTCGGCCAGGCTTCCGTCCAGCCGGAGTCGCGGAGTAACTACGAGCGAGCCGGCCGGGTCTGGCTGGGTGACGTCGAGGCACAGCTCGGCCTGGCCGTTCTTGTCGACCTCGCCGGACCGTCGGTGGACGAGGGGAAGCCCTGCGGCCTCAGCTTCATCGAGCAGTGGCCAGAGCTGACTGGACTCGAAAGCGCCGAGGTCGATCGTCTTCTCGTCGCCGTAGCTGTAGTAGGCGTGCTGACCCCGCCCGGCCCGGAGCAGCGCATAAAGGTCGCTCAGCACCTGGACGGCCGCGGCCGGGTAGTTGCCGTAGTACCGCAGCGAGTCGAGCTTGGACCAGCTCAGCGACCCCGCGACCCAGCCACCGCTCCTGCCGGGCTGAACGAGCCGCGCGTGCAGTTTCGCGCGCGGCTCACCGGCCGGTGATGGTGCGATAGGTGACTGGGCGGAGGATAGCTGGCCAGGGTAGGGCTGGCGGCGTGCCTGCCGCAGGACAGCCGGAACGAGGGAGACCTCGATCGCGATTGACGGATGTGCGGGCTGGCTCGCCGCCGACGCGGCCTGCTCGT
>JASHXW010000545.1 GCA_030043395.1 Streptosporangiaceae bacterium | reverse complement strand
CGGGTGGTCGTCGTCGGTGGCGGCATCATCGGCACGTCCGTCGCCTACCATCTTGCCCATCTCGGCTGGACAGACGTCCTGCTGCTCGAGCGCGACCGGCTGACCTCGGGCACGACCTGGCACGCCGCCGGGCTGATTGCGACCTTCGGCTCCACGTCGCAGACGTCGACCGAGCTGCGCCAGTACACCCGTGACCTGTACTCGAGGCTGGAAGCCGAGACCGGGCTGTCCACGGGGCTGAAGCAATGCGGGCTCATTGAACTCGCGATCGAGCCAGGACACCTCGAGGAGTACCGCCGTGTCGCGGCCTTCAACCGGCACCTCGGCGTGCAGGCACACGAGATCTCGGCCCGCGAGGTCGCCGAGATGTGGCCCCTGGCCAGGACCGACGACGTGCTGGCCGGCTTCTACATTCCTGACGACGGCCGCGTTAATCCCGTAGACGCGACCATGTCCATGGCCAAGGGCGCGCGAGCGCGTGGCGTCCGCATCATCGAGGGCGTTCCGGTAACCGGCTTCCTGACAAGGCGCGGCACCGTGACCGGAGTGCGCACGCCGCAGGGCGATGTCGAAGCCGAGTACGTGGTCAACTGCGCGGGCATGTGGGCGCGCCAGCTCGGCGAGCTGGCCGGAGTGTCCATCCCGCTGCAGGCCGCCGAGCACTACTACCTGCTGACCGAGCCGATCGCCGAGGTAGACAGCTCGTGGCCGGTCCTTGAGGATCCGGCGTCGTACGGCTACTACCGGGAGGAAGGCGGCGGCCTGATGCTCGGCATGTTCGAGCCGGTCTGCGCCCCGTGGCGGGTGGACGGCATCCCGCCGGACTTCTCCTTCGGTGAGCTGCCGCCGGACTGGGACCGGATGGCGCCGTACCTGGAGAAGACGATGTCCCGGGTGCCGATCACCGCGCAGATCGGCATCAGGAAGTTCTTCTGCGGCCCGGAGAGCTTCACACCCGACCTGCTGCCAATCATTGGTGAGGCACCGGAGCTGCGGAACTACTTCGTCGCCGCCGGGATGAACTCCATCGGCATCCTGACCGGCGGCGGGATCGGCCGGACCATCGCCCAGTGGATTACCGACGGCCGGCCGGACATCGACGTCACTGCGATGAACATCGACCGGCTACATCCCTACCAGGCCAACCCGGAGTACCGGGCAACCAGGACCGTGGAGTCGCTCGGCCTGGTCTACGCGACCCACTACCCGCACCGCCCGACCAGGACGGCGCGTGGCGCGCGGCTGTCGCCCATTCACGCCCGGCTGGCCGAGCGGCGCGCCTGCTTCCGCGACGTCAGCGGCTGGGAGGGCGCTGACTGGTACGCGCCGGAGGGGACCGAGCCCGAGGTCGGTGAGCTGACCTGGGGACGCCCGCACTGGTTCGGCCAGTGGGAGGACGAGCACAACGCCACGCGCAACGGCGCGATCCTCATGGACATGTCGTTCATGGCCAAGTTCCTGGTCCAGGGCAAGGACGCTGCTCGCGAGCTCGAGCGGATCTCGGCGAACCAGGTCGCCGCCGAGCCTGGCCGGATCACCTACACCCAGTGGCTCAACGAGGGCGGCAAGCTCGAGGCCGACCTGACGGTCACCATGCTCGACGAAGAGCAGTTCCTGGTGGTGGCCTCCGACACCGCGCACCGGCACGCGCACACGTGGATGCGCCGCCACTTCGGTGACTCCCACGCCTTCGTCACCGACGTGACGTCCGGCATGGCGCAGATCAACGTGCAAGGGCCGCTGTCGCGCGAGGTCATGGCGGCGGTGACGCAGGCGGACATGTCCAACGAGGCGTTCGGGTTCCGGACCGCCCGCTACATCGACATCGGCTTCGCAAGGGTGCTGTGCATCAGGATCACCTACCTGGGCGAGCTCGGTTACGAGCTGCACATCCCCGCCGAGCAGGCGGTGGCCGTGTATGACCGGCTGGTGGCGGCCGGCGAGCCGCTCGGGCTGCGGCATGCCGGGCTGAAGGCGCTGGCCAGCCTGCGGATGGAGAAGGCATACCGGGACTACGGGCATGACATCGACAACACCGACTCGGTGCTCGAGGCAGGCCTGGGCTTCGCCGTGGCGCTGGACAAGCCCGGCGGGTTCATCGGGCGCGAGGCGGTGCTCGCCGAGAAGGCGAGCGGGCCGCCGCGGCGCAGGCTCGTCCAGCTCCTGCTGAGCGATCCTGAGCCGCTGCTGTTCCATGCCGAGGTCGTCAGCCGGAACGGCCGGCCGGCCGGGTACATGCGCTCCGCTTCTTACGGCTTCACGCTCGGCGGAGCCGTCGGCCTGGCGATGATCGACGCTGACCAGCCGATCGACAGCAAGTACGCCGAGTCCGGCGAGTGGACCGTGCAGATCGGCGACTCTGTCTATCCGGCGGTCGCGTCGCTGCGCCCGCTTTACGATCCGTCGAGCAAGCGCGTCCAGATGTAGCTCAGAGCCGGGCAGCGTCCCGGATGATCGCGTCGATCAGGTCACATGCGGCCAGGCCCTCGGCTGCCGTGAAGGTCACTGCGTCGTCGCCAAGCCGCCATTGCTTCGCACGCTGCAGCAGCTCGTCGTAGCCGGGCACGATCCGGGCCGAGTAGTCCGCCGCGGCGGTCTTGGAGATGACTTCGCCGGTGGCGATCGTGCAGTGCAGGCGGCCCGGGCCAAGCAGCGCCCAGACTGCCGTGCTGGCGGGAATGACGAAGTCAGGCTCACGCTCGGCGAGCCTGGCATGCCCCCATTGCGCCCATGAGCGCCAGTAGGAATCGAGGTTGGCCAGGTTCCAGTCCTTGAGCCAGCCCGGATCGGGCGCGGCCCCGAGGTCAGGAGCATTAGGCCCGCTGACCGTGATCCCGTGCCGGTGCAAGGTGGCCCAGAGCACCGGATCGGGCTCGTATCCATCCCGGTGAAACTGCCCGTCGATGACGTGCGGGTACCCGGCGTGCCCTGGCTGGATGGGCTGGCCGAGTGCCGCGGCAGGCAGGTAGACGGCATCAAGGTACGGGCGGCCGGCTTGGGCGGCATGCAGCGAGGCCAGGGCATCAAGGTCGGCGTCCCGCAACTCTCCGGCCGCGACAGTCAGGATGTCCAGGTCACTGCGGTCCGGCAGCCAGTCGCCGAGCGCAGCCGACCCAGTCAGGTAAACCCCGGCGCAGGCACCGGGCAGAGCTTCTTCCAGCGGTTCGAGGTACCCGGCCAGCGGGACCCGAGCCTGCGCGGGGACGGTGACATGCCAGGAGGTCGTGGTCACGGGCCGGAGGGTATCAACCGCTCATCGTCTGCCGCTCCCGTTCGCTTCACTGGCCTGCCTCTGCCAAGCTGACGAGATGCACTCGCCGGGTACGCAGGCCCGGCTCAGACGTCCCGGATGGTGAGCTAATGGCTGAACTGGCAGCGTTCCAGGCGCTGGTCGGGCAGGACCGTGGTCTTGCCGTCATCACGGTGCTCGGCGCGGACGGCCGCATGCGCCCGTCCGTGGTCAATGCGGGCGTGCTCGATCACCCGATTACCGGGACGCCGGTGGTTGCCGCGGTGGTGCGCGGCGATTCGCGCAAGCTCGTCAACCTGCGCGCCAGGCCTAGGGCGTCGGTCGTCCTGCGGGCTGGCTGGCAGTGGGCCGGCGTCGAGGGGCCCGTGCAGATCGCAGGACCGGATGACCCGATGGCGGACATCGGCCCGGAACGGCTCAGGTTGCTGCTACGTGAGATCTTCACCGCCGCAGGCGGCACTCACGAGGACTTCGACGAGTTCGACCGCGTGATGGCGCAGGAGAGGCGTGCCGCCGTGCTGGTCGTACCTGAGCGGGTATTCGCCTAGCGGCTGATCTCGATGCGCGGAGCCTGGCCATGCCAGCTGCTCAGGCAGCAGGCCGGGGCGCCGAGGACGCGGTGCGCAAGACGCGGTCAGGCGGGGGACAGGCCAAGATCGGAGCGTCCGGAAGCCGGCTCGGGACCGCCAGGCACCGGCTGGTTGACCAGGCTGTGCGCTGCCATCACCAGGTAGCGCCAGAGTTCTTCGTCATGCGCCGGGTCGAGCGCCACCTCATCGAGCGCGGTGCGCATGTGGCGAAGCCACGCATCACGCTCGGCCTCGCCGATGGAGAAGTGCGCGTGCCGCATCCGGAGCCGCGGATGGCCGCGCAGCTCG
>JASHXW010000544.1 GCA_030043395.1 Streptosporangiaceae bacterium | reverse complement strand
GCGGCTGTGTCCATCCCGATGACCTTGCCGGCAGCGGTGACGAGCGGCCCGCCGGAATCGCCCTGGACGATCCCGGCATCGGTCTGCAGCATGTTGTGCAGCGTTTCCTTGTCCGGCGACCCGTCGTCGCTTGCGGTGATAGTGCGACCAGTCGCGGTAATCGATCCGGCGTACGCCGGGTTCTGGTCCTGGCCGTAGGCGTTGCCGATCGCGATGACCTTGTCGCCCACCCGGATGGTGTTCGAGTTCCCGAGCGGCACGGTGCGCAGGCCGTGGGCATCGATCAGCTGAATGACGGCGACGTCGTCGGTCTGGTCGTAGCCGAGCCATCTCGCCGCGTACTTGTGGCCGTTCGCCAGGACAGTGGCGTAGAGCTGCGTCGTGCCGTTGATGACGTGGTTGTTCGTCAGCACGAGCCCGTTGCTGCTGATGATCATGCCGGTCGCGGCAGCCTGGGTGCCTTCGTACTGCAGGTTGCTGGAGATGTCCACCAGAGCGGGCTTCACCCGGTTGACCACGGCGCGCTCCGAGGCGCTGATGGTGCTGTGCTGCGGGCTCGTTCCTCCGGACCCGAACGGGTTGCTGCCGAACGGGTTAGACGGGTTGCCCGTGCCGCGGCTAGGGCTGCTGGCCACGGGGGTCGAGTGCCTGCTGACCAGGAAACCGGTGATACCAGCTCCGGCGGCCGCGGCTACTACTGCGACCGTAAGGTATGTCAGAAATGCCCGCCTGCGGCGCGCAGGGGGGCTGGGTGGCGGCATGTAGCCCGGCTGGCCGTACCCGCCAGAGCCGTAACCAGCAGAGCCGTAGCCACCAGGCCCGTAGCCTCCAGGCCCGTAGCCAGGGCCGTAGCCAGGAGAGCCGTAGCCGCCAGGGCCATAACCGCTGGGACCGGCTGGGTCACCAAATGAGCCAGCGAATCCGTGCGGCGTGGTGTAGTCCGAATGGCCGGGGTCGGCCGGGCCAGGCTGGTGCAAGCCCGGCTGGTCGCTTCCCGGTTCGCCAGCTCCGTGCTGGCTTGGCTCGGGATCGGGCATGCTGGGAGACCTGACGTCCTGCTCGTCCTGGCCGTCAGCCCCGTTTGCGGCCTCGGGCACCTGGCCCTCGCTGTTGCCCTGATCGTCCTGCATTGACACCACCTTCGCCCGGGGCCAGCGTACCTGCCCGGCCCGCCCCTGGTCCGATCCGTCCCTACGGCCCGGGCTGTCCGCCTGCGGCTAGCATGACAGCCCGGGCCTGTAGGCCTGGCCCGAGTCATCTCGGACCGCAGCAACCACCCAACCATCGCAGCCTGCAAGCTAGCTGAAGGCCGGCTGAGGATCGGCTTCGTTGCCGAGTTTTCCCTGGTTCGCGCTCTTGTGACAGCCCGTGCAGCACTATGCGAGCAGCGCAGTCCGACCTCGAGCGCTCGAGGCAGGCCCGCCTGCCCGGTATCTGGATGCCCGTTATCTGCGGGGCTAATGTCGCCATGCTCCCGTCAATTGAGGCGGGAGTGAGCAGCGATCTGCGTGCACTGCACATGCCAAGCGGCCACCGAGCTGAGGAACATGCCCCCACAGGGCAGGACACATAAGTAGTTCAAGGCATCATTTGGGTCATAGATGCCTTCCGCTAAGTGCGGATGTATGCCGGATGTGGCGTCACTTTTGGTTATCGTGCATGCGCAAGTAATCATGCAGCCAGTCGCTGACTAATCGGCGCCAGGGGAGAAGGGAGTCCGCGTGGGACCGCCACGGCGCCGGGCACTGCTCGTGCCAGGCTCGATGAGGACCGGCACCCTGACCTCGGCGGCGGCGTGCGCCACGACGCTGGAAGCGCTTGGCTGGAGTACCCATACGCTCGACGCGCGGTGGATGGCCGAACAGCGAGTACGAACGGCGATAGATTCCACTGCACGCACAATGCTGGCCGTTCCGGGATTGTACGACGCATACCATTATGCCGCGCTTCGCACAGGTAACCGAATTGCGCTGCAGGCCGACATCGCCGGACGGTCCAGCCTGGTTTCGCGATTGCGCGACCACCTCGACCGGCATCCGGCCGAGCTCACCGTTTCATTCAGCGCAACCGGGGCTTCGGCGGTCAGTGCAGTTGCGGCGCGCTACCCGTCGATGCGCCATGTCGTGTTCTGTTCCGATGCCTCGCCGCACCGGCTGTGGATCCACCCACGGGTCGACCTGTACCTGGTGCCTTCCGTGGCTGCTGAGCCACTGGTCCAGCGATTCCAGCCCGATGCACGCGTCTGGGTCATCCATCCGCCGGTACGAGCCGCGTTCTTCCGCGCCCCGACCCAGCGAGCGGCGCGCATCGGGCTCCGCATCGGCGAGAAGGACCGCTGCGTCATGCTGATCGCAGGCAGCCGAGGGCTAGGGCCGCTGGCGGACATCGCCGATGCGCTCGCGTCAGCCGGCCTGAGTGTCCTGGCAGTCGCTGGCTATAACTCCAGGCTCGAGCACAGGCTCAAGAAGGTGGCCGAGATCAGGCCGCGGATTCAGGTCTTCGGCTTCACCGACAGGATGCCCGAGCTCATGGCCGCGGCCGATCTTGTGATTACCAGCCCTGGCTCGACCTGCACCGAGGCGCGTACTGTCGGCCGGCCGCTGCTCCTGGTTGACCTGATCCAGGGGCACGGCAGGGACAACCTGCAGCACGAGCTCCAGCTCGGTAACGCCGCCGTGACTTCCAAGCGCCCCGCGGATGTCACCAGGGCGGCGCTGTCCTGGCTGGACCGGTGCAAACCGCTCCCGCCTGGCCCGACTAGGTCGCTTGCCGAGTGGGAGGACCAGCTTCGCCAGGCCCTGGAGACGATCCTGCTCTGACGCCTCGTCGGGTCCGGCGCGGGCTCGGTGCACGCGACTCCGGTACGGGGCTAGGCGGGAGTCCGCTGCGGGTGCAAGCGAGTCCGGTGGGGGCTAGGTACAGCAGCTGGTCGTTAGGCCGGCTAACGTGTGTGCGGTTCCTCGGGGCCGGCGCAGGCATGTGGCCTGGGCAGAGCGTAGGAGGCAGGCAGTGAGCCAGGTGACGTCGGTGCTGCCCGGGCAGCCGGCATCGGCTGGGGATCCTGCGGGCGAGCCGGGGGAATCCGGCGGCCAGCTGCCGCGGCGCAACGTCAGGACGGTGGCCAGGGCACTCTTTGCCCTGACCAAGCCGCGGATCATCGAGCTGCTGCTCGTCACCACGCTGCCATCCATGTTTCTCGCGGCCCGCGGCATCCCGTCGCCACTGCTCATCGTCGTCACGCTGGCCGGCGGCGCCCTGGCCGCAGGCTGCGCCAATACCGTGAACTGCGTGATCGACCGGGACATCGATGCCGTCATGCGGCGAACGTCGCGTCGCCCGCTAGTGGCGTCCCGCGGCAAGAGCGCGGCTATCCGGCCCTCGGAGGCGCTTGCCTGGGCGATCATCCTCGGCATCGGGGCGACGGTCCTGCTCGGCACGCAAGCCAACTGGCTGTCGGCGGGTCTGGCCGATGCGGCGATCGCGTTCTACGTGTTCGTCTACACCCTGGGCCTGAAGCGGCGAAGCCCGTCCAACATCGTGATCGGCGGGGCGGCCGGCTGCTTTCCCGTGCTCGTCGGGTGGGCCGCGGTCACCGGCCGGGTCGGCTGGCCAGCTCTGGTGCTCTTCGCGGTCGTCTTCTTCTGGACCCCGCCGCATTTCTGGGCGCTGGCGATGAAGTTCAAGGACGACTACGCCGCGGCCGAGGTCCCGATGCTGCCGGTCGTCGCGTCTCCCGCTGCCGTGGTGCGCAAGATCGTCCTCTACAGCTGGGTGATGGTCGCGACATCGCTGCTGCTGACCTGGTGGTCCGGCTGGCTCTACGGGGCGCTCGCGGCCGGACTCGGCGCCTGGTTCCTGGTCGGCGCGCACCGGCTGAACAGTCAGGTGGCAGGCGGCCAGGCGACCGCGCCGATGCGGTTGTTCCATCAGTCGATCGCGTACCTGACCCTGCTTTTCGCTGCCGTGGCGGTCACTGCGCTGGTGCCGTGGGGCAGGGTGTAAAAGCCAGCGCAGCGCTCAAGGTGTCGATTGCGCCTCCGCGCACCGGGGGCCGAGCGGATGCGGCATGCTTGAGACATGACCGAACCAGGCAACCCGTCCAGGCGGCAGTTCCTGGGCACCACTGCCGCGGCGGCCGGGATCTCGGCGGTCGCGGGCAGCCTGGCTGGGTGCGCGGGAAGCGCCTCGCCGACCGTCAGCGCCCGGAACCTGAAACTGCGGCCGCAGTGGTCGATCGTCTCCGAGAACAAGCTGCCGGGCACCAGGGGCTGGGGCATCACCCACCTTGGCGCGCCTGACGCGATCATGGGCTACGCGAGCCGGGCCAGCGTGATGGCCGGCACTCCGGTCGACCTGTACGTGTCCACCACCTCGCGGGAGTTCGCGGTCAAGGCGTTCCGGATCGGGTGGTACGGTGGCGACCTTGCTCGCGAGGTATGGCACTCCGGCGCGATCCGCGGCCGCCGGCAGGGCGCGTCGACGCTCGACCATGCGACCAACACCGTGGCGACGGACTGGGGCGCATCGCTGACCGTCCAGACCCACGACTGGCCCGAGGGCTCCTACCTGTTCCGGCTCGACGCCCATTCCGGTGCGCAGCGCTACATCCCGCTGACAATCCGGTCGGGCAAGACCGACGGCAAGGTCGTGATGAAGAACGCCGCCTCCACCTGGCAGGCATATAACCAGTGGGGCGGCTACGACCTTTACCTCGGAGCGGACGGCAGCTACAACGACCGCGCGCTCGTGGTCAGCCTGGACCGGCCCTACGACAAGGAGGGCGCGACCCTCTTCATGGTCTATGAGCGCAAGCTGATCAACCTGGCCGAGCGGATGGGCCTGCCGCTTGCGTACCTGTCGAGCATCGACGTCGCGACCGAGCCGCACGTGCTTGACGGCGCCATCGCTTTCATCTCGCCCGGGCACGACGAGTACTGGACCCCGGAGGAGCGCGCGTACGTCACCGCCGCCAGGGACAAGGGCACGAACCTGGCCTTCCTCGGCGCGAACTGCATGTACCGGCGGATCCGGCTGCAGCCGTCCAGGCTCGGCCCGAACCGCGAGGTCGTCTGCTACAAGACCAGCTACATGGAAGATCCCATGTACGGCAAGGACAACCGGCTGGTCACCAACAACTTCAGGGACCCGCCCGACCCCGATCCTGAGTCTTCGGTGATCGGGACGCTGTACGAGGGTTTCCCGACCGTCGCCGATTTCGTCGTGGCGACTCCGGACGCCTGGGTGTACCAGGGCACCGGCGTGCACAAGGGCACCAGCTTCCGGTCGCTGGTGGGGATCGAGTACGACCGGGTCAACCCCATGTACCCGGTCGAGCGGCCGATCCAGATCCTCGCCCACTCACCGGTGACCTGCCTGGGCGTCAACAGCTACCACGACATGGCGTACTACACCCACCGCAGCGGCGCTGGCGTCTTCAACGTCGGCACGATGCGCTGGGTGGAGGCGTTCGCTCCGCCGCTGTACGGCTGGGGCCTGACCAAGGAAGCCGAGCGCTTCACCAAGACGGTGACGCGGAACGTGCTGCACGCGTTCGCTGGCGGCCCCGCCGCGCACAAGTACCCGGCGCACGACAACCTGGACGCCATGCACGAGTGGGCCGGCGATCCGTTGACCGCTGGCCACAACCTGTGGCCGCCAATCATCCTGTAAGCCTGCCCACGCTGTCGGTCCGCGCGCCGCGGCCCATGACGCCGCAGCCCGTGACGCCGCAGCCCGTGACGCCACAGCCATGCTCGCTAGACGCTGGGTATACTCCGGGTGGCTGGCTGTCTGGCCATCCGGCGGCTGCGATGTGCCACCGATCGTGCCGGCTAGCTGCCGGAAGATCCGATTGGGGCTCTAAGCACCGAGAGGTAGACGATGGTTCGGGTGCGCCGCTTCAGCCGCAGGCACCGATGGCTCGCGCCGCTCGGGGCGCTGATCGTCGTCGCTGCCGTGCTCACCGGAACTGTGCTGGCGAGCGCGGCGCCGCCGTCGCTGCCGCACCGTACGCCAGCCCAGATCCTCGCCGCGATGCAGCGCGCGAAGGCGCCGG
>JASHXW010000543.1 GCA_030043395.1 Streptosporangiaceae bacterium | reverse complement strand
GTAGTCGTGGTACGGGGCCAGCACGGCACCGCCGTTGGCCAGCGTGCCGATGTAGGTGCCGCCCTTGAACTTGCCGTCTGCGGCGCTGATGACCGCGTTCGAGACGGCGGCGACAATGCCCTTCGTCACCGAGGTGAGGAAGTACTTGCAGTACTGCGGGGCGTTCGTGCAGCCGTCGGTGTCGACCCACTCGATGCTGACGTGCTTGCCGCTCGCGTCAGCGGTCTGGACGGCCTTCGCGGTGCCGAGGCCCACGCCGCCGGCCACCGGGAAGATGATGTCCGCGCCCTCGTTGATGAAGGTGTTGGTGATCGTCTGGCCCGCGCCCACGTTGGTGAAGTTGCCGACGAAGGTGCCCTTCTGGGTCTTCTCGCTCCAGCCAAGCACCTGGACGTGCGTGTGGTGCTGGGTGTTGTAGTACTGAACGCCGTCCCAGAAGCCGTCCATGTAAATGGTGACCGTGCCGAACTGCTCACCACCGTAGGTCGCGACCTTTCCGGTCTTGGTCATCCCAGCAGCGAGGTACCCGCCAAGGAAGCCGTCCTGCACGGTGTTGAACACGAGTTGGTCGATGTTCGTCTCGACGCCGCTCTTGGCGTCCAGGCAGTCAGAGGCGTAGGAGCAGTCGACGATCGCGAAGTCCTGGCTCGGGTTCGCCTTGGCAGCGGCCTCGGTGGCGTCTGCCATCAGGAAGCCGACCGTGACGATGATGCCGCACTTCTCCGCCAGGAAGGTGCTGATGTTGGTGGTGTAGTCGGCCGAGGTCGTCGAAGGCAGGTAAGTGATGTTGATGCTCTTGCCCTGCTTCTTCAAGTCCGCCTGGGCCACGTGCATGGCTTGCCAAGACGACTCGTTGAACGAGTGGTCGTCGATGCCACCGGTGTCGGTGACCATGCATGCCTTGAACTCAGCGGCAGCGGGAGTGCTGCTCTTCGAGCCACTTCCCGGGCTGTTCGAACTGCCGCACGCCGCGGTAACCAGCGCCAGCACAGAGAGTGCGGCGACAGCCCCGACTTTCCCTCTCACGGAACCTCCTCTGCGGGGCGGCCTGACAGCCGCCCGGATTACACCGGCCCGTTGAGCAGGCCCGGCCGGTCGAGGCACAAGAGAACCCCGGAGACCCCCCGGGATGATCAGGAATCTATTACCGTCACGAGTGCTAAGGAAGCGGGTAATCACGACAGGAACTGCGCCGTTGCGAAATCGATACACGGACAATAGATAGTAAATCAGCTAATCCTAACATAACACCGGAGAGCATCGTGACCATCGACTGGCCCGCGCTGCGGGCCGCAGCCACATCCGCGGCTGGCAATGCCTACGCGCCTTACTCTCGGCTGCGGGTGGGTGCCGCAGGACTGGCCGCCAACGGCGTCGTCGTGACCGGCTGCAACGTGGAGAACGCATCCTTCGGGCTGACCCTGTGCGCGGAGTGCGGGCTGGTAAGCGCTCTGCACGCAGCCGGCGCCGGGCGACTCGTCGCGGTCAGCGTGGTAGCCGCCGACGGCGCACCGCTGGTGCCATGCGGGCGCTGCAGGCAGCTGCTGCTCGAGGCAGGCGGGCGTGGCTTGCTGCTCGATTCCGAGTCCGGGCCGCGCGAGCTCGGCACCCTGCTGCCGGACGCGTTCACGGGCACCGACCTGGCCGAACGTCGTGAGTGACGCGTCAGAGGCCGGGTCGTCGGAGGCCGGGCCGTTGGGGGATGGCCCGTCTGGGCCGGCTGCGGTCGACCTGATCAGGGCAAAGCGCGACGGCGGCATCCTGGCCGATGCGGACATCCGCTGGCTGATCGACGCCTATACCCGTGGTCGCGTTGCTGACGAGCAGATGTCGGCAATGGCGATGGCCGTTTTCTTCCGCGGCCTATCCTCTAGCGAGCTGGCGACGTGGACCGATGCCATGGTGCGTTCTGGCCAGCGGCTCGACCTGAGCGCTGTGCCCGCACCGACGGTCGACAAGCACTCCACTGGCGGCGTCGGCGACAAGGTGTCACTGATCCTCGCTCCGCTGGTCGCGAGCTGTGGTGCGGCTGTGCCGCAGCTCTCCGGCCGGGGCCTCGGCCACACGGGCGGAACACTCGACAAGCTTGAGAGCATCCCTGGCTGGCGGGCCGAGCTATCGGCGAGTGAGTTTGTTCGGCTGCTCTCGACCGTCGGTGCCGCAATCTGCGCCGCGGGGGAAGATCTAGCGCCAGCCGACCGCAAGCTGTATGCCCTTCGCGACGTGACCGCGACCGTCGATTCCATCCCGCTGATCGCGAGCTCGATCATGTCGAAGAAGATCGCGGAGGGAACCAGCGCGCTCGTGCTGGATGTCAAGGTCGGCAGCGGGGCGTTCATGCGCGAGCGCGCCGCCGCGCGTGAGCTCGCGCAGACCATGGTTCGCCTCGGCAGCGAGCACGGCGTGCGGACCGTCGCGCTGCTGACGGCGATGGACGTGCCGCTCGGCCGTGCGGTCGGCAACGCCGTCGAGGTCGCCGAGTCGGTGCAGGTGCTGAGCGGCGGCGGGCCGCAGGACCTGATCACCGTGACGCTCGCGCTGGCCAGGGAGATGCTCGCGCTGGCCGGGATCGACGCCGATCCGGCCCAGGCGCTCGCCGACGGCCGGGCGCTCGCGGCATACCGGGCGATGATCGCGGGTCAGGGCGGTGACCCGGACGCAGCGCTGCCAGGGGCCGCGCACTCGCGGGTCGTGGCTGCTCCGGCGTCAGGCTGGCTGCGGCATCTGGATGCGCTCGCGGTCGGCATCGCAGCGTGGCGGCTCGGCGCCGGGCGGGCGCGCAAGGAAGACCCGGTCAGCGCCGGGGCCGGAATCATCTGCCTGGCCAAGCCGGGGGAGCGGGTCGAGCAGGGCCAGCCACTGCTCGAGCTGCGCACGGACGACGAGCCGAGATTCTCCGGGGCGATCGAAGCGCTGGAGGGCGGGTTCGAGATCGGGCCGGAGCCGCCGGAACTCGGCCCCACGGTCCTCGAGCGCATCGCATAGCCGACAATGGACGCGTGTCACCGACGCTCGATCAGATCAGGCGCGTACCGAAGGTACTGCTGCATGACCACCTGGACGGCGGCCTGCGCCCGGCGACGATCGTCGAGCTCGCCGAACAAGGGGGCTACAAGGGCCTGCCGACCACGGACCCGGCGGAACTGGGAAGGCTGATCAGCGCAGCCGCGTCCGAGCACGGCAACCTCGAGGTCTACCTGGAGACCTTCCGGCACACCGTCGGCGTCATGCAGACACGAGCAGCGCTGGTCAGGGTCGCTGCCGAGTGCGCGGAGGACCTGGCCGCCGACGGGGTCGTGTACGCGGAGGTGAGGTTCGCCCCCGAGCTGCATGTCAGCACCGGGCTCAGCCTGGACGAGGTCGTCGAAGCGGTGCTCGAGGGATTCGCGCTCGGCAGCTCCGGGCGCAACATCACGGTCTACGCGCTGCTCACCGCCATGCGAACGGCGGCCAGGTCACTGGAGATCGCCGAGCTCGCGGTCCGGCACCGGGACGCCGGAGTGGTCGGCTTCGACATCGCCGGCGCCGAGGCCGGCAGCCGGCCGAGCCGGCACCTGGACGCGTTCCAGTACGTCTCGCGGGAGAACTTCCACATCACCATCCACGCCGGCGAGGGCTTCGGGCTGCCGTCGATCTGGGAGGCCGTGCAGTGGTGCGGCGCCGAGCGACTCGGACACGGGGTCCGGATCATCGACGACATCTCGGTAGAGCCGGACGGCACCGCCAGGATCGGCCTGCTCGCCAGCTACATCAGGGACCGGCGGATCCCGCTGGAGATGTGCCCGTCGTCCAACGTGCACACCGGCGCCGCACGCTCGATCGGGGAGCATCCGATTGGCCTGCTGAGGCGGCTA
>JASHXW010000542.1 GCA_030043395.1 Streptosporangiaceae bacterium | reverse complement strand
TCGCCGTGGTCACCCCGGTCTCCCTGGACCACACCCAGTACCTGGGTGACACGATCGCGGCGATCGCCAAGGACAAGGCGGGCATCATCAAGCCCGGAGCGGTCGCGGTGCTCGGCCAGCAGCCAGTCGATGCGGCCGCCGCCCTGATGCGGCGGGCGGCCGACGTGGGAGCGACCGTCGCCAGGGAAGGCATCGAGTTCGGCGTGCTGAGCCGAGAGCTTGCGGTCGGCGGGCAGCGGCTGGCCATCAAGGGCCTGCTCGGTGAGTACCACGACTTGTTCCTGCCGCTGTTCGGCGCGCATCAGGCAGCGAACGCCGCATGCGCGCTAGCAGCTGTCGAGGCCTTCTCGGGCGCCCAGGGCTCGCCAGGACGCTCGGACGGGGAAGTGGACGAGGACTCGCAGGACGGGTCGGGTCCGGATGGCCCGGCGGCCGGCGGCCCGGACGGTGCCGCTGCGCGCCGGGGCGGTGCAGTGCCGCTTGACTACGACATGGTCGCCGGCGCGTTCGCCACGATGGCCTCGCCTGGCCGGCTTGAGATCGTCCGGCGCAGCCCGCTGGTGCTGATCGATTCCGCGCACAACCCTGGAGGGATGGCGGCGACTGCCGCAGCGCTGACTGAGTCGTTCGGGCCGGCCGAGGTGATCGCGGTACTGGCGGTCAGCGCGGACAAGGACGTGCCAGGAATCCTGGACGAGCTCGAGCCGGTCGTCGAGGCAGTGGTGGTGACGAGCAATTCCTCCACGCGGTCGCTGGAGCCGGCGGCCCTCGCGGAACTGGCAGTGGCCTCCTTCGGGCCGGACCGGGTGCATCTCGCCGAGCGGCTCGACGACGCGATCGAGCTTGCCGTCGGGCTGGCCGACGATGCGGCAGCCGTCATCGGCGGCCCGCTGGCCGGGCTGTTGCCGTCGGAGGTAGAGCATTCGCCTGTGGCCGCCGGAACGCTGGTGCTGATCACGGGCTCGGTCGTCACCGCGGGGGATGCCAGGCTGCTGCTGACCGGCAGCGGACTCGACTTGCCTGCCACGGGCACGCCCGGAGGAAGCATATGAGCCGGCTCGACTTGCGGTGGCCGGGGCGGCTAGGAGGTGGCGGATGAGCAGGCTCAGCGCAACGGTGCTGGTGCTCGAGGCGGTCGTCATCGCGCTGACGATCGTGCCGGCCGTCAAGCTGGAGCACGTCGCGCCGAGCACGGCCGCGACCGCAGCCGGGATCGGCGTCGTGCTCGCTCTCGTGCTCGCCAGCGTCGCCAGGCGGTTCCTGCCGGCAACCCTGATCGGGGGCAGCCTCCTTCAGGCGATGGTCATCGCATCGGGCTCTGTCATTCCCGTTATGTATGTCCTCGGTGGTATTTTCGCAGCGCTCTGGATAACTGGCATCTGGCTAGGTCATCGGGTCGAAAGCTCATCGTAAGAAGTTCGCCAGGACTGTCGAGTTAACAGTTGTTTTAGCCGCTCCCCCACAGGAAACGTTTTAACCCGCCGGGTAGGCTCATTCCCTGAGATTGCCGCCGCCCGTGCGGATAAAAAGCGGGCATTATGCGGCTAACGCGGTCTTCCGTGCGGAGGGCTCGATAAGTCCTGAAGTAGTCGCTTGAGCGTAGGGAAGCACATGAGCAACGCGCTGGCCTTTCTGGGCCGTGACATGGCAGTCGATCTGGGCACCGCCAACACGCTGGTGTACGTCCGAGGGCGTGGGATTGTTCTCAATGAGCCATCAGTAGTCGCGCTTAATACAAATACCGGACAGATCGTCGCAGTCGGCCTAGAAGCTAAGCGCATGATCGGCCGGACGCCAGGAAATATCGTAGCTGTCCGTCCGCTCAAAGACGGGGTCATAGCGGACTTTGACGTTACAGAACGCATGCTGCGCTATTTTATACAGAAGGTTCATAGACGCGGTGGACTAGCCAAGCCGCGCATAGTTATCGCGGTGCCGAGCGGAATTACCGGCGTCGAGCAGAGCGCGGTGAAGGAGGCCGGGCACCAGGCAGGCGCACGGCGCGTCTACATCATCGAGGAGCCGATGGCCGCGGCCATCGGAGCCGGGCTCCCGGTCAACGAGCCGACCGGCAACATGGTCGTGGACATCGGCGGCGGTACCACCGAGGTTGCGGTGATCTCGCTCGGCGGCATCGTGACCGCCCAGTCGATCAGGGTCGGCGGCGACGAGATGGATCAGGCGATCATCAGCTTCGGCAAGAAGGAGTACTCGCTCACGCTCGGCGAGCGGACTGCCGAGGAGATCAAGATCGCGCTGGGCTCGGCGTTCCCGTCGCCGAACGAGCCGAGTGCCGAGATCCGAGGCCGCGACCTGATCTCCGGACTGCCCAAGACCGTCGTGATCTCCGCTGCCGAGGTGCGGAACGCGATGGCAGAGCCGCTAGCCACGATCGTCGATGCGGTCAGGACCACGCTCGACAAGTGCCCGCCGGAGCTCGCGGGCGATGTCATGGACCGTGGCATCGCGCTCACCGGCGGCGGCGCGCTGCTGCGCGGCATCGACGCTAGGTTGCGCGAGGACACCGGGATGCCGATCCATGTCGCCGACTACCCGCTCGACTCAGTCGCGCTGGGCACCGGCAAGTGCGTTGAGGACTTCGAGACGCTGCGCCAGGTACTCGTTCCGGAATCTCGCCGCTGAGGGGGCACGGCCGACGTGCGTGATACCCGACGGACCCGGCTGCTGCTCGGCGTGGCGCTCGCAGCCGCGTTGGCGCTGATCGCGATCGACTACCACGACGGCTCGTCTTCGCTGGTCACGAAAGCGAAATCGGCGTCGGACAGCGTCTTCGGTGACGCCGAGCGGGTGGTCAGCTCCGTGACAGGGCCAGTCGGCCGGTTCTTCGACGCCGGCCTGGCAGGCTCTGGCAGCGGGCAGGCTGGCACGCTGCGCCAGGAGATCGTGCGGATGCGCGCCGAGCTCAGCGCTGCCAGGCTGAGCAAAGCCGACTACGACCAGCTCCGGCGGCTGCTCCAGGTGGCCGGCCGCGGTGGCTACCGGGTCATGGCCGCCTCCGTAATCGGCTACGGCCAGGGCCTGCAGCAGACCGTGACGCTGGACGCCGGAAGTGCGCAGGGCATCCGCCCGCAGATGACCGTGATCGACGGTGACGGCCTCGTCGGCCAGGTGACCTCGGTCAGCAGCCGGACGTGCACGGTCATGCTGGCCACGGATCACAGCTCCGTCGTCGGGGTCCGGCTGGCGCCTGGAGGCCAGATCGGCTGGGTGACGGGGGGCGGGCCGGACCGCAATGGCACGGGCCTGCTGACGTTGCAGGTGCTCGACCCGGCAGCGCTGCGACTGGGCGCCCAGCTGGTGACCGCCGCATCCGTCAACGACCGTCCGTTCGTGCCCGGCGTGCCAGTCGGGGTTGTCGAGTCGATCAGGAGCCGGGCGGGGGCGCTGACCGGGCGGGCGCTGGTCCGGCCGTACGCGTCATTCAGCTCGCTTGGCGTCGTGGGCATCGTCATCGCCGCCCCGGCCCACAACCCGCGCTTCTCGGTACTGCCGCCCAAGCCTGCCCCCCCACCGAGCCCGACTCCCACCGCGAGTCCCAGCTCGAAGAACTCGAAGAAGCCGTCCTCGTCGAAGCCCGCGAAGCCATGAGGGCGCTGGTCGCAGCAGCCATCGGGCTGGTCGCAGCTCTGCTTGTGCAGCTGACGATCGTCAACGGGCTTCCGTTGCCGGGCGGCGGAGCGCCGGACCTGGTCCTGCTCTGCGTGGTCGCGATCGGGCTGACCGGGGGCCCGGATATCGGAGTCATCGCCGGGTTCTGCGCCGGACTGGCCCTGGATCTCGCGCCGCCGGCTAGTCAGGTCGTCGGCCAGTACGCGCTGGTGTTCTGCCTTGTCGGTTACGGTTGCGGCCGGATGCGCAACGTCCTGCGACATTCAGCGCTGCTCGCCATGGTCGTCGCGGCCTTGGCCGCGGTCGTCGGCGAGATACTCGCGGCGGGCGTCTCGCTCGTGCTCGACGGCCCCCAAGCCGGATTGTCGACACTGGCGCACGTGCTGGCGTCGTCGATCCTCTACGACATCGTGCTGACTCCGGTGGTGCTGTTCGCGGTGGTCAGGGTGGCAGTGGCGCTCGGCGCCCGGACCAGCGTGCTGCACGACAGCCCGGCGCTCGAGCCAGGAGGGAGCGCTGCCCGTTCGGCCAGGACTGCGCTGCCCGCACTGGGCTACGTGCCTGTCACCGGAGCCATCGGCTGGCTCGACGGGCCTGGACGCTCCCGGAGGGCCAGGCGCAAGCAGGCGCGGCTGTCGGCACGAGTCGCCGGGGCCAGCCCGCGCAGGGGAGCGACGTGGATCGGCCGGGAGCCATCTGGCGTGTTCCCGGCCACGACCCAGGCAGCCTTCACGGGTCTCGCCGGGGGCAGCGGCCTGTCCCGGCTGCGGGTCGGCACTGGGGTCGCCGGGTCGGCGTCCTACGCTTCCCGGCCGACGCCGGCGGCTGCGCCTCGCCCTGGGCTGCCGAGGATCGCGTTTGGCACTGGCGGGCTGCCGGGGGAGGGCCGCGCGCGCGGGCGCGGGATTCCGAGAATCGCGTTCGGCGGCGGGCAAGCTGGATCTGCGCGGGCGAACGGCCAGCGCGCGCCCCGGATCGGTTTCGGGACTGGCGGCCTGCTCGGCGAGGGCCGGGCGGCAGGGCGCGGGGTGCCGCAGATCGCCTTCGGCAGCGGGCACGCAGGGTCCGCGCTCGCCGGGTCGAACGGCTCCGGCCGGGCGGCCAGGCGCGCAATGCCAGGGATCGCGTTCGCTGGCGGGCACGCGGGGTCGGCGCTTAACGGGTCCAGTGGCCGGTCACCGCGGATCGCCTTCGGGACAGGCGGGCTGCCAGGTGAGGGCCGGGCGGCCGGGCGCGGCGTGCCCAGGATCGGCTTCGGCGGTGCCGGGTCGCGGGCACCGCGGTCGGCCGGCCCAGGGCTTGCCGGGTCGGGCCTGGCACCAGGGCGGCCGACGCCGCAGATCGCGTTCGGCACGGGCGGGCTGACTGGTGCCGGGCGGGCAGCAGGCCGTGGATCGCCACGCATCGCGTTCGGCAACGGCAGCCTGATCTCCGCAGCCAGGACGAGCCACGGCCGGCCAGCCGAGCCGAGGTTCAGGTCGGCCGCCGCGCGCTCAGCGACCGGGCCGTGGCTCGCCAGGTCCGCTCGGGCCGCCCGCGGCGAACTGGCGTTCGCCGGGGCTGCTGGCTACGAGCACGCGCTGCCGACCCGCATCAGCTACGGCGGCCGGCGGCGCAGGCACCCGCGGTTCACGGCGGCTAGCCCGAGCAGCCACCACGGCAGCACGGCACGGCCCAGGACGCCAAGGCTCGCGTTCGGCAATCGCTCTCCCCGCTGGCTGCCGCACTGGCGGCGGGCTGGAGGCAGATCCACGGTATGGCGCATCGGAGGAACGCGCGTGGGAGGCTACCGATGATCCCGGCCTCACGATCCCGGCTGATCATCTTGTACCTGGCTGTGCTTGCCCTGTTCGCCGGGCTTGGCTGGCGGGTCTGGAACGTGCAGGTCAAGAGCGGCACGCACTACACGGCGCTGGCAAGCTCGGAGCGGGTCCGTGAAGTAGTCGAGCCTGCGATCCGCGGGCCGATACTCGACGACACCGGCTCGCCGATCGTCGAGAGCAAGCCGGCGCTGGTGGTGTCGGTGAGCCTGCCGTCGCTGTGGAAGATGAACGACGGCGGGAAGGCCATGCTGCGGCGGCTGGCCGGGGTGCTGCACGTCAGCCAGGCCAGGATGCTCGACGAGGTCCGCCTGTGCACGGTCGGGGTACGCCAGCCGTGCTGGGCTGGCTCGCCCTACGAGCCGATCCCGGTCGCGGAGCACGTGCCGGCCAGGGTGGGACTCCAGGTGCTGGAGAACAAGCGGATGTTCCCTGGCGTCACGGCCTCCATTCAGCCGGTAACGACCTACCGGCAGCCCCTCGCCACCGATGTCTCGCAGACGGTCGGCTACCTCGGCCCGATCACGGCCGCCGAGCTGAAAGCGGAGGGCCTTCCGCTGACCGGGCTTTCCGGGATCGACCTGGTCGGCCAGTCCGGGCTCGAGGCGGAGTACGACCGCTACCTGCGTGGCACTCCCGGCTCGGAGAAACTGGCCGTCAACGCCGGAGGCCAGGTGACCGGCACGCTCAGCAAGGTCAGCCCGAAGACCGGGGACTACCTGGTGACCAGCATCAACGGCGCGCTCGAGCAGGACGTCTACACCGCGCTCGCCAACGCCGTGCAGCGCAGCCAGTTCGCCGGGAGCCCGGTCAGCAACGGCGGCGCAGCGGTAGTGATGACCACCAAGGGACGAGTGCTGGCACTCGCGAGCTACCCGAGCTACAACCCTTCGGTCTGGACCTCCGGCGTCTCGCTGGCCGAGTTCAAGCGGCTGTTCGGCAGGTCTGACGGCGACCCGGCACTCAACCGGGTCACCCAAGGCGAGTTCGCACCCGGATCGACCTGGAAGGTCACGTCCGTGGCAGCCGCCGTCGCCGCCGGCGACCCGCTCAACGGCACCTACGACTGCCCGGCGGCAGTGACCATCGGCGGCCACTCCTACTACAACGACGGCAGCCCGTCGCTCGGCCCGATGTCCCTGTACGAGGCGCTGGTGGTCTCCTGCGACACGGTGTTCTACAACATCGCCTACCACATCTACCTGCGCGATCACACGAACCTTGACGACGTCACCTCGCCGCGGGCGCCGGTGCAGGAGATGCAGAAGATGGAGCTGGGCTGGGGCTTCGGCAGGCCTACCGGGGTGGACCTGCCGTCCGAGAGCTCAGGCACCGTGCCCACCCGCGAGTGGCTGTACTACCTGTGGAAGGACAACGCCCACGCTGGCCTGGACTGGTGCAAGTACGGCAAGGCAAATGGCGGCTACATCCAGCAGATCGAGTACGACGACTGCCTTTCCGGCAACGTCTGGACCGCCGGCCAGTCGGTCATCGCCGCCATCGGCCAGGGCTACGTCACGGTCACCCCGCTGCAACTCGCCCGCGCCTACGCGGCGCTCGCCAACGGCGGCACCTTGTACAGCCCGAGGATCGGCGAGGCGCTGATGAGCCCGCAGGGCAAGGTCGTGCGCCGGATAACGCCTCCGGTGGCCGGCCACCTCCCTGTCGCTAAGTCGACACTGGCCTACATACGGCACGCGCTGCAGGGAGTCGTGACCAGCGGAACGGCGGCCGGTACCTTCGCCGGCTTCCCGCTCGGGAAAGTCTGCGTCGCTGGCAAGACCGGAACGGCGCAGGTCCAGGGCATCCAGGCGACGTCGGTGTTCGCGTCGTACGCGCCGTGCAATGACCCGAAGTACGTCGTCGTCATGATGATCCCGAACTCCGGGTACGGCGCCGACGTCTCCGGTCCCGCGGTGCGCCAGATCTGGGACGGCCTGTACGGGCTCGAGGGCCACGCGGCCGCGCTGCCCGGCGGGGTACTGCCTGGCCTGCCGAAGCTGAACGCTGCGGGCCAGGTCGTCCCGCCGGCCGGGTTCGGCCCGAAGCCAGCCAAGCCGAGCAAGTCAGCCAAGCCCGCGAAGTCGGCGGGGAGGAGCCACCCGTGAGCTGGGTCAGCGGGCAGGCGCGCAGCCGGCCGACCGCGACCTCGATCAGGCTGCGGCGCTTCGGCGCGCAGGTCACCGGCAGGGACTCGGCGCTACGCCAGTTTGACTGGCTGCTGCTCGTCGTCGTGCTCGCGCTGGTGCTGATCGGGACGCTGGTGATCTGGTCGGCGACCGCGCCGCTGCTCATCCAGCAGGGCGCCGACCCGCACACCTACCTGCTCAAGCAGCTCCTCAACATCGCCATCGGGCTGATCTTGATGCTGATCGTGAGCTCGCTCGACTCGCGCCAGCTCAAGCTCTACGC
>JASHXW010000541.1 GCA_030043395.1 Streptosporangiaceae bacterium | reverse complement strand
GTCGTCGAGCGCGGCCTTGATCGCTGGCGCTATCTTCACGCCGGTGATCGGATGACGCGCGGAGTAGGCGATGCGCAACGGGGTGCTCGGCGGATGCGGCTCGCGAAAGCCGGTGGTCCCGGCGAGCACGTCGAGCATCAGCGCCGCGTCGGCGACCGTCCTGGCAAGGGGCCCGTAAGCCGTCAGCCCGGACCAGTGCACGCTCTGCGGGCCAGCGATCGGGACCAGGCCAGGGCCGGGCTTGATGCCGAACAGGCCGCAGCACGCTGCGGGAATCCTGATCGAGCCGCCGCCGTCAGAGCCGAGCGCCAGGGCAGCCATCCCGGCGGACACTGCGGCGGCGCCGCCGCCGGTCGAGCCTCCAGGCGTGCGGCTGCGATCCCAGGGGTTACGCGTGGCAGGGAAGGCGGCGGGCTCGGTGAAGGGCCAGATCGCGAGCTCGGGAAGCTGCGTCTTGCCGATGACGACGCAGCCAGCCGCGCGGAGCCTGGCGACCAGCTCGTCATCAGCGGTGACCGGAGCGGGCGATGTCGCCGCCGAGCCCATCCTGGTCGGCTCGCCTGCGACGTTGACATTGTCCTTGACAGCGACCGGAACTCCCGCCAGCGGCAGGTCGGCCAGATCCGCTCGCTCGGCCAGTTCCCTGGCTTCGGCGAGTGCCTTCTCGGCGCGGACCGCCTGGAACGCGCTGATCGCGGGATCTCGCTCGGTGATCCGGTCCAGATGCGCCGTGATCAGCTCGGCGGGGCTCACCTGCCGGGCGCGGACGAGGCGTGCCATTTCTACCGCGCTCAGAGCGCAAAGGTCCGATGGCGGGCGCCCGGTAAGTTCGCTCATGCTGACCTCGCCCTCCTGACCAGGTCCGCAAGGTCGGCAGGCCAGATGGCCTCGTCGGTGGCGTCCAGATCCGCGAGGCTCCACCAGCGCCAGGCGGCGATGCCGTCGGAGGCGTGCATCGCCTCGACCCCGCTGATCGGCCGGGTCACCTGGCCGGTCCTGGCCAGGTAGAAGCGTTCTACCTGCCGCAGGATGCGGTCGCCGTACTCCATCACGTGAGTGCGGCGGTGTACTTCTCCGCGCAGGGCGATGTCGTCCCAGCCGGTCTCCTCGGCGAGCTCACGCTGGGCGGCAGTCCGGTAGTCCTCGCCAGGGTTCACCCCGCCACCCGGCGTCGACCAGTGGACGCCATTGGGCGGACCGTCGTCGTATCTCATGAGCAGGACGTGGTCCTCGGGATCGAGCAAAACCACCCGGCCGGCATGACGGACCAGCAGCTCGCCTTTACCAGAAAGGACTGTCTCGGGCCTATCCGGGCTATCGTCGCGCGCAGGATCAGGGGTCGTCACGCCTCCCATTGTCCTCGCCGCGCGCGGGCCGGCTTCGACGGCCAAGCATGAACCGGCGGCGTAGCTCAGGCTGCAGTGCGCTGCATCCGGTACCTATCGATGACCAGCGCGGCGACCGCGGGATGATCGCCGAGCGGCTCTGTGACCCAGTCGGCAGCCTCAGACAAGGCGTCATGGAAATGGCCGGGAGCCAGGAGATAGGTCGCTACCGCGACCGGACCGCCAGTCTTGGCCCGGAGGTCGGCCACCGCCTCAGCGACGCTCGGCCGCCCGGCAGCCGCGAAGGCGACGGTGACCTGGACGCTGAGTTCGTCGGCCAGCAGGTCCGCCTGCCCGCGTACTTGCGCGGCAGCCAGTGGGTCCGATGAGCCCGCGGCAGCGAGCACGACCGCAGTGCCGCCTGGAACGCCGGCTTGCTCCAGCCGGGCGGTGAGCGCAGTGGTAAGCAGCGGATCCGGTCCGAGCGGCCCGGCTATGCGCGTCGCCGTTCCGACTGCGTCGGCAGCGCCGGCCGAATGGCCGGCGCCGCCGGAGTTTGACAGCCCCGCCCGGCCGGACCGTTGCGCGACTGAGCCGATGTCGGCGGACAGGTGATAGCCGTTCGACAGCAACAGCGGCACGATCACCACGTCCCGATCCGTCGTGGCCAGCGCGTCCGGTAGAGAAGGAGAGGCGTGCTGCACGAACGCCACCTGGATGTCAATGACCGGTGCCAGGCGCTCGACCTGGCGGGCCAGCGCGGCGATCGTCGCTCCCGCCTTGGGATGCCTGCTGCCGTGGGCGACCGCCAGCAGGACGGGCTGGCTCATGCCGCTCCGCGCTGACCGCACGGCTCGGGCTGGCCGGCCAGGCCGGTGCGCTCGCCGAGGTCGGCGGGCTCCTCGGGCTCCGCGAGCCCGAGGAGCCCAAGCTCCTGCCGCAGGCCGACGACGTCGCCGATCACGATAACCGCCGGCGGCCTGATGTCGTGGCATGCCGCGTCGGATGCCGCCCGCTCCAGCGTGGTTGTCAGCACACGCTGCCGCGGCGTGGTGCCGTCCTGGATCAGCGCGACAGGCGTTGCGGCGTCCCTGCCGCAGCGGATCAGTTCCGCGCTGATCGTGTCAAGATGGCCGACCGCCATCAGCAGCACCAGCGTTCCGCGCCCCGCGGCCAGCGCCTCCCAGTCGACGGTCGCCCCCGGGGCGGTCGGATCCAGGTGCGCGGAGATCACCGAGAACTCCTGGGTGATGCCGCGGTGCGTGACGGGGATACCAGCGCAGGCGGGAACTGCCACGGCACTGCTGACTCCGGGAACGACCTCGAACGGCACGCCGGCATGCACGCACGCCAGGGCCTCCTCGCCACCGCGACCGAACACGAAGGGATCGCCGCCCTTCAGCCGGACAACCCGTTTGCCGGCCAGCGCGTGCCTGATGATCAGCGAGTTGATCTGCTCCTGAGTGAGGCTGTGCGCGCCCGGGGCCTTGCCCGCCTCAACGACCTCGACGTCCGGGTCGAGTTCGGCAAGCAGCTCGCGCGGCCCGAGCCGGTCAGCCACGACCACGTCTGCCTCGGCCAGCAGGCGCCGTCCGCGCACCGTGATCAGTTCGGGATCGCCAGGCCCGCCGCCGACTAGCGCCACCGAGCCGACACGTCGTCCAGCATTGTCCGCCCAGCCACGGCGCAGCAATGCAGGCCGCCCGTCAGGCCGCCCGCCAAGCCGGAATGACCGAGCATGCAGGCCTCCGTCCGCCAGCGCCATGCTGATCGCGGAACGCAGTCGCTGCGATCGGCGCGGATCACCGGACGTCACCGCGACGGTGATCTCACCGTGCCTGGTCACGGCAGGCATCCGGACTGTGGTCGAGGCAGCATCGTCGGCCCGGACGCACCAGATCCGGCAGCGCTCAGCCTCGGCGGCGACCGCGGCATTGACGGCCCGGTCATCTGTGGCGGCATGGGCGAGCCACGCACCGGACAGGTCGCCGTCACGGTAGCGACGGCGCACGACTGTCACAGGGAGGCCGTCAAACTCGCCGGCCATGTCCGGCGCAATGACTGTAACCAGTGCCCCGGCCTCGAGGAGGGCCTGAGTCCTGCGAAGTGCGACTACGCCGCCGCCCACCACGACCACGGCGCGCCCGGCGAGTTTCAGTTCAACCGGGTAGCCCTCCGACCAGGCAGCAGCCGATCCCGAAGAGTAAGTCGGCTGATTCGCCGTCGAAGTCGCC
The DNA here is from genome assembly GCA_030043395.1 of Streptosporangiaceae bacterium. Next base: position 350 of record JASHXW010000541.1, on the reverse strand, counting down.
GAGATCATTGAAGGCCGCCGCTTGCAGCCAGGCCCGCGAAGCGCAGAACGAAATTCCGGCGGCATGACTGGCACTCCCAGCAGCCGCTCTCGCGGGCGGCTGGCCGGATGTCCTCCTCGCCGCAGTACGGGCAGTAGAACGGCACCTGCCGCTCGCCCACTTCCTCATCCTCAGCGAAGGACGATGTCCCGCCTGTCATGCGAGCAGCTTCTCGTCGGCGCGGCGAACCCAGCTCGCGAACTGCTCGCCGTCGGCTCGGTCGTTCTGGTAACTGCGCAGCAGGCGTTCCACGTAGTCGGGCAGTTCCGCTGCGGTGACCTTCAGCCCCCGGATCTTGCGGCCGAAGGACG
>JASHXW010000540.1 GCA_030043395.1 Streptosporangiaceae bacterium | reverse complement strand
CCGATGCTGATCGAGAACACGGCCGGCGGCGACGGCGCGATGGCGCGGAGCCTGGACAACCTCGCACGACTGTGGGACGTCGTAGGAGACGCGAGCGACGGGCAGGTTGGCTTCTGCCTGGACACTTGCCACGCCTACTCGGCTGGCGAGGAGCTAACGGGTATCGTCGACCGGCTCAAGGCCATCACCGGGCGGATCGACCTGGTGCACTGCAACAATTCGCGCGACGAATTCGGCTCGAGTCGCGACCGGCACGCGCCGCTCGGCTCGGGCACGATCGACCCAGCAACTATCGTCTCGGTCGTCCAGGCTGCGGGCGCACCGGTCATCTGCGAGACGCCCGACGCCTGGGCCGACGCACAGTGGCTCCGCCGTCAGCTAGGCGGCTGAAGCACGGCTCCTAGGCGAGTCCTGTCGTGGTCACGATCCACACGGGCTTGCGCACCTGCGGCGCTGACAAGGTCGCGGCAGCTGTCAGGCTCGGGATGGCGGCCGACGACTTCCGGCTAGGCCGTTGCCCGTCTTTCGTCACGCTCGCCGTCGCCGTAGCCGGCCTGCCGGGCGGGAAGGACGGGCTGGTCGACGGGCTCGGCGAGGAAGACGGACTCGGGCTCGGGCTCGGGCTGATACTCGGGCTCGGCGACTGTGATGGGTTCGGGCTGTGGTGGCCGCCCTGGTTCGTGCACTTAGAGCCGCCTTGCCCGGGATACCCGGGGAAGCCGTGGTGGTGCCCGTTACCGTTGCCATTGCCGTTGCCGCCACCCAGGCCGTACTTGTGGCACTTGTGCTTGGCCTTGATCGGCGGGGCCAGTACCCACTTCTTGAAGCCGGTGAAGTTCGGCGTCGGCAGCTGCTTGACGGGAAGGTTGTTGAAGGTAGTGGACATGAACGCGTGCCAGATCGTGGCCGGCCAAGCGCCACCGTAACCACCGGTCCAGCCGGGCCGGGCCGGCAGCTCGTCGATGTTCTCGTTCGAGTTGTTCGTGAAGATGCCGACCGACAGCGCGAACTGCGGGATCGCCCCGAGGAACCAGGCCGCAGAAGAGTTGTCTGCCTCACCGAGCGTCCCGGTCTTGGCCATCATCGGCCGGTCCCACACCGCATTCGGGACGCCCGTGCCGCCATAGGCCGCGTTGGTGTCGAAGGAAAGGGCGTAGTCGGCGTCGGCCGCGACATTAGGCCCGATGGCGTCGTGGTGGATGGCGACCGCGGTCGGCGTCGGGAGCCTGGCTCCGTCGCGCTCCACGTAGCTGATCATGTGCGGCGTGACCTCGGTCCCGTCCGACACCAGGGTCGAGAACATGTTCGCCTGGTCCACCGCGGTCATGTCGCCTTCACCGAGTGCGGCGTTCACGGCGCCGGGAAACTCTCCTTGCTGCTTGCAGCCAGCGCCGCAGCTCCAGAAGAGCTTCTTCAGGCCATCGACCGTCGCCGGGCTGACGCCCAGGGTCTGAGCCATGTTGATCACGTTGTTCACGCCGGTCCGGTGGATCAGGTCCATGTAGGAGGCGTTGTTGGACTGGGCGGTCGCGTAAGGAACGGTCAGGTTCCGGCCAGGCGTGTTCTCTGACGGCTCGACGAAGTAGTAGTAGCCGTCGCTCGTGTCACAGTTGCCCGGGCTGGTCACCTTGGAAAGCTGCAGCTGATCGGCGATCCCGTCGTCGGACGGAGGGATGCAGAGCGGCGAGTGGCTGTTCGTGATGCTGGTCTGGGAGTTCATTCCCTCGTTCACCGCGGTCGTCAGCACGTACGGCTTGAACGACGAGCCGACCTGCGCATCGTCAAGGATCGTGTTCTGCTCGCAGTGCACCAGCTTGCAATGCTTGGCGCCGTAGCCCTGACCCCCGTAGAAGGCGAGGATCTCGCCGGTGCCAGGTTTCTCAAGTACTGCGGCTACGTGCACGTACGGGGGCATCGCCGACCCGTTCCCCTGGGCGGCGTCCTCCGCCATGAGGCGCTTGTTCTCGTTGACGGTGGCCCTCAGTTTCTCCATCAGCGACTGGTTGAGGCTGGTGTGAATCTGCAGGCCCTCGCTGTAGATGTCGCTCACGGTCAGGTGGTAATTCGCCTCAAGCTCCCCGATGACGGTTTCCATGATGTAGCCGTCGAAGCCGTGCCACGCCTGGTCCGGCGGCTTGATCGAGACCTTGGGGAACTTCTGCTCGCTGGCCGTTGCCGCCGAGATGTTGCCGTCCTTCACCATGTTGGCGAGCGTCTCTTCCCAGCGCGTGTAAAGCGAGTAGCCCAGGCCGGCATCGACCTTCGCGGGATCGGTCGCGTCGAAGCCCGACGGGGACTGGATGATCGCGCCGAGCATCGCTCCCTGCGCGACGTCAAGCTCCCAGACCGGCTTGCCGAAGTACGTCTCGGCTGCCGCTTCCGCACCCCAGGCGCCAGCGCCGAAGTAAATGGTGTTCAGGTAGTGGGTCATGACCCACCACTTGTCCTTCAGGTGCGCGAGCTTCATCGAGACGATGACCTCGCCGATCTTCTGCTTGATCGTCAGGTTGCCGAGGTACGCCGAGTCGTAGTACGACTTGACCAGCTCTTCGGTGATCGTCGAGCCGCCCTGCTCCCCGTCGCCCAGGAAGTCGTTCTTGGCCGCGCGCAGGATCCCGGTCAGCGATACCCCGCCCTCGTGGAAGAAGTTGCGGTCCTCGGCTGCCGTCACCCCGTCCACGAGCCACCTGGACCCGCGACGCTCGACTTGCGCCTGGGTCAGGGTCTGATTGTTGACGCTGCAGTAGCAGCCCACTTTCTTGCCGTTGGAGAAGTAGACGGTCGAGGACGTCGCGAACGAGGCGTTCAGCACCTTGGCCGGGACGCCGATCGTCTCGTAGAAGTAAAAGAAGCCGGCGACCATGATCAGCACGACGCCGACGGCCACGGAGGCGGTAAGGAGGGCGGCCTTCTTCAGCGTCCAGTGCCGCCACCACCGCCCGTGCCACAGCCGGCGCATCAGGTTCTTGGGCGCAGGCGCGCCGCCGGCACCGGTATCCGCGAGCGCGCGAGCCCCGCGCGAGCCAGTAGTGTCGTCGCCGCGGCCCCGTGCCCTGCGCCCGCTGCCATCGCCCTTGCGCGTTAGGCCATCGACCCGCCGCATGAAGCCGCTAGTCCAGTCCGCCGCCGACGTGCGAAGACCGCGCTCGTCTGGGTAAGCGCCGCGCTCGCCCTCTCGCCCGGCCACGTCGACGCCGTACCCGGGACCAGACTCCGGACGGGCGCCGCCCGCATGCCTGCCCGCCCTGCGCGCGCCCTGGTACCCAGGGTCGCGCGAGCCATTGCCGTTGCTGCCGTACCCGTTGCCGTTGCTGCCGTACCCATCGCGCTCGTGCCCGCCGCCAGCGCGGCCATCATGGTCGTAGCCGTTGCCCCGGTAGCCATATGCCTGGCGGTCGCCGTAGCCGTAACCGTCACGACCGTAGGGGTCTTGCGCGTGCGAGGACCGGCGGCCGGCATCGGCGTGCGAGGCGTAGGCGTCACTACCGCGGCCATAGCCGTCGCCAGAACCGCCGGCCGGGCCGTAGGGGTCGCCAGCGCGCCCGTAGCCGTCACCGCGGCCGTAAGGGTCTGCGGTCCCGTAGCCGTCGCCACGTGCGTGGCCGTTGCCGCTGCGGGCGTGACCGTTGCCCGACGCGTAGCCGTCCGAGCCGCTGTACTGGCTGCCGGCATAGCCGTAGCCGTCGGCGCGCTCGTCCTGGTAGACGTCCGCGTTCTCGAAGCGTTCTGGATTGTCCTGCCAGGACGGCCCGGGGAAGTCTGGATTACTCACGTGATCCTCGCTGGTCGGCGCTAAGGCAGTCGCATGCGGAGATAGGGGGAACCTCCGCCGGGAACCACGCTACCCGGCTGTACCTACTGTCCCGGTACGATCTCTACTTCGCTCATTCATCCGTAGTTGCGCATTCCATCCCAACCAAAGCGCACCAAGGCCCGGTGGTGCCGGCGCGTCGTCGGCTAAGCCCGCCCGGATATCCGGCGGATCTACCGCAGATCCGGCGGTGGCGCAGGCCCGTCAGTCGCCTGTGCTAGCACGGCGACGACGCCTCGCCGACGGCTCACCGGTGCCGAGCACGTAGGACGACGCCAGGTGATTCCAACCACAACTCTGGCAGACCTCGACCACGTACACCTTGAACTCTCCATATTCGGAGGCCATTTCGTCGAGTTCCCGGCCCTTCTTGACCCGGCCCTCGTACTGGCCAAGCTCATCGCCGTAGACGTAGGTCACGTGCGTGAGCTTGACCTTCCGGCAGATCGGGCACCTAGTTTCGGTCGGCTCGCCGTGGAACTTGGCCGCCCTGAGCAGGTACGGGTGCGCGTCGCAGACGTCGGTGACCGTCGTGCGCCCTGACAGCACGGACGCGAGCGTCGCGCGTCGTGCCAGCGCGTAGTCGACGACCGATCGCCTCATGACGGACAGGTTACGACGGAATTTCGCTCGGGCCGAGCCCTCCTCCGCCCTGGAGACCAGCGCAGCCAGCTCCTCCAGCACCTTTCAGCCAGAATTACGCACTCTATGCACCCTTTTCTACCTGGTCCGCCTGCACGAAGTTGGCGGGCACGGCAGCTAGGACTTGCGCATGCATGACGACACGACATATCGTTGCGATGTATCAACTCGATACATCGAGCGGATAGGCAGTTCCGATACATCGAGCAGATACGGAGCCGGCAAGCGGCTCGGTGGATAGTAGCCCACATAGTTCAGATACAGGTCTAAATGGCCCGGATCATGGCAGGAGGCGCCAGCAGGTGAGCAGCCAGCGAAGCGGCGTACTCGAGCTTGCCGTGCTCGGACTGCTGCACGAGACCCCGATGCACGGCTACGAGCTGCGCAAGCGGCTGAATTCTGTGCTCGGGGCGTTTCGGGCCTTCGGATACGGGTCCCTCTACCCGTGCCTGAAGGACCTCACCAGCCGGGGCCTCATCGCCGAGGAGAGCCTGGTGGACCCGGCCAAGCCGCTGGCGGGACGACGGTCGAAGATCGTGTACCGGCTCACAGCCGACGGCAAGGAGTACCTGCAAGACCTGCTCTCTCACGCCGGCCCCGCGTCCTGGGAGGACGAGGGGTTCGGCGTGCGGTTCGCGTTCTTCGGGCTGACCACGGCCGATGTCAGGCTCCGGATCCTGGAAGGCAGGCGCAGCAGGCTGGAGGAGCGAGTCGAGGCCTTCCGCGCCGCGCTGGCCAGGACCAGGGAGCGCGTGGACAGCTACACCCTCGAGCTGCAGCGGCATGGCCTTGAGTCAGTCGAGCGCGAGGTTCGCTGGCTGAACGAGCTGATCGACTCCGAACGGCGTGCCGACGCCGGGCCTGGACGCCTTGCGTCCAGCGGCCAGGCAGCCGACGGTCAGGCGGGCAGCGGCCAGCCCCATGACACGACACGAGACGGCGGCGGCTCGCCGGCCAGCTAGGCCGGGCAGTCGCCTGATGAAAGAAA
>JASHXW010000539.1 GCA_030043395.1 Streptosporangiaceae bacterium | reverse complement strand
CACGCCTGGCCAGGAACGGGCTGACCGGGCTCGGGTCGATCTACCACTCGCACCGCACCTTCGAGATGATCGCCACCTTCGGTGCCGTGCTCACGGTGCTTGCCGTCCTCGGGCTCATCGTGAGCTGGCGCCGATCGGGGTCAAAGCGCATCGCCGTGCTCTGGCTGGGCAGTGCGCTGGTCGCGCTCGGGCCGACCCTGTTCATCGCAGGCCACAACTACACGCCGGCCGGGGTGACCTGGCGTGGGCTGCGGGTCTCACTGCTGATGCCGTATACCTGGCTGATCCGGCTGCCCGGCTTGTCCTCCTTCCGGGAAGCCGACCGGTTCGCGCTGCTCGGGCTCGTCGGGGCCGCGCTGCTGGCGGGCGCCGCCGTGGAGTGGCTGCGCCGTAGAGCCTGGCCTCTGCTCATCGTGGTGGTGATCCTCGCGGCGCTGGAGGCAGGATGGCCAGGCGACGTCGGTCAGCCCACGATGCCGACCGCGCTGCCAGCCGTCGACCGCCCGATCGCCGCGGACCACTCGGACTCGATCGTCGTCGACGCCCCGTTCGTCGTGCGCGGTCCCGAGGTGTACGGCAGCCCGGTCTCGCCCTTCCCGCTGGTGCTCGCCACGGCCGACGGTCACCCGCGGGCGATGTCGTACACCGCAGGCGTGCCGAGCCGCACCATCGCGGGGATCAGGAAGCACGCCTTCTACTCAGGCCTGGTCGCAGCGCAGAGCGGCTGGAAGCTCAGGCCAGCGCTGCTGGCCGCGGCCAAGCGCGACCTGCGGACGATGGACATCGGATGGGTCCTGGTATGGCCGCCGCGCTGGGCGCTTGCTGTCTACCCGGCGGCCCAGCGGCCGGACGAGCACTACGCAGAGATACGCCAGTACCTGACGGACACCGGTTTCGTGCTCGACTACACCGCAGACGGTGTCGGCGTGTACCGACCGCAACGTTAGGCATCTGACCAGGGCGAATCACGATGAGGTGAGTCAGCGTGATGGTCGCAGGCGCCGGCGCGCACCGGCGCGCCGACCCGAAGCGCCAGTACCAGCAGGCGCGATATGACAGTATTCTCAGGTATTCTCAAGGTTCTGCCCGGACCCGCCATGGCGGCCGGGCACTGTGCGTTGGCCGGACGACGCCCGGCTAGCGTGAATAACTAGGCCCGGATTGGGACCATGCAGCACTTCGATACGGGAAGGAAGGTGGGCATGGAGAACGTCAAGTACTCCATCGTCATTCCCGTATACAACGAAGAAGAGTCGTTCCCCGATCTCATCAAACGGCTTCGCGAGGTCATGGACCTCGTGGATGGCCCGAGCGAAGTGGTGATGGTCGATGACGGCAGCGTGGATTCTAGTTACCAGCTAATGGTCGAGGCCAACGATCAGGATCCCAGGTTCAAGCTCCTGCAGCTATCCCGGAACTTCGGCCATCAGCTCGCCATCACCGCCGGGATGGACGCGGCGAGCGGCCAGGCTGTCATCGTGATGGACGCGGACCTCCAGGACCCGCCTGACGTCATACTCAAGATGATCGCCAAGTGGCAGGAGGGCTACGAGGTCGTCTATGCCGTGCGGGAACGGCGTGAAGGCGAGACGATATTCAAGAAGGCGACCGCACGGCTTTTCTACAATTTGCTGCACCGGATGGCGGATATCGAGCAGCCCATCGATGTCGGTGATTTCCGGCTGGTGGACAGGAAAGCACTCGACGCGTTTTTGCAAATGCGCGAGAGTAATCGTTACGTACGGGGAATGTTCTCGTGGATTGGCTTCCGGCAAGCAGCAGTCCCTTACGTCCGGGCATCGCGCCATGCCGGGGAGAGCAAGTACCCGCTGCGCAAGATGATCAGGTTCGCCAGCGACGGGATCATAGGCTTCTCCACGGCGCCGCTGAAGCTCGCGCTGACGACCGGGAGCCTGCTCGCCATCCTCGCGGTCTGCTACGGCATCTTGGCGATCTCGCTCAAGCTAGCTGGCCTGCATGACGTGCCTGGCTACGCATCGCTGCTCGTGACCATTACCTTCCTCAGCGGCGTCCAGCTCATCGTGATCGGCATGGTCGGGCAGTATGTCGCGCGGATCTACGACGAGGCCAGGGGGCGGCCGCTGTATCTCATCCGGGAGGCGCGCGGATTTGCCACGCGCGAGGATGTCAGCCGCCGGGCGACGTGGCCGGCCAACGGCGAGGACGCCCGGGTCTCAGGCGAGCGCGCTCCCGGGACGCCACCGACGTGACGACTCCGACGAGTCACCCGGGTGACGGGCAAGCCGACGCTGAGATCGCAGCGCGCGCCTCGTCAGCGGCGGCGCGATCGGGCACAGCCCAGGAAGGCCGTCCGGGTAGCGCCACGGACGCAGCAAGCGCGCCCGCGGCGGGCAGCAGGCCGGCGTCCAGGCATGCGGCAGCCGGGCGGCGGGATCGCCGGGCAGCAGGGCGCGGCCTGCCTGGCCATCGCATGCTCCGGTCGCCTGCGTTCCAGGGACTGTGCGCCCTGCTCATCTACCTGGCGATCTGGATCTTCGCCGATGTCCTGCAGCTCGTGCTGCATCCGGGCCGGCCTCAGCTGTTCCAGGCCAGCATGGATCCGAACTTCTACACCTGGAGCGTGCGGTGGTGGCCGTACGCGATCGCGCACGGGCTCAACCCGCTGCACTCCACCGAGATCGGCGCGCCAGCGGGTTTCAACCTGGCGTGGGTTACCTCCATACCGCCGCTCGCAGTGCTCGCCTTCCCGCTGACAGCGCTGGCTGGCCCCGTGGTCTCGTTCAGCGTGCTCGTCGTTGCGGCTATCCCGGTTTCCGGCTGGGCGGCGTTCCTGATGTGCCGCCGGCTCACCGGGCGGTTCTGGCCGGCCCTGGCCGGCGGCGCCGTTTACGGGTTCTCCTCCTACGAGCTGAACCACATCTTCGCCGGGCAGCTGAACCTGGCATTCGCGCCCCTCCTGCCACTGATCGCCTACCTGGTCCTGCTGTGGCGTGACGAGGCCATCAGCTCCCGCACCTTCGTGTGCCTCACCGCGATCGCGATGACGCTGCAGTTCTACCTGTTCCTCGAGACCTTCGCCGACATGACGGTCGTGCTCGCCATCGCCCTGATCGCAGGGCTCGCCCTGGCTCAAAGGCCCGACCGGCAAGTCATCGCCAGGCTAGGCCTGCGGATGGGGCTTGCTTACGCGATTTCCGTCGTCCTGGCAGCCCCGTACCTGGTGTACGCGCTCGCCCACGTTCCGCCTGGGTTCGTCCGCTCACCGGAGAAGACCTCACTCGACGCCGCTGCCATCGTCGTGCCACGAGCCGGCCAGACCTTCAGCATCGGCTGGCTGAGCAGCATCTCTGACGTCTGGCGCGCGCCGGCCAACGACGGCTACATCGGCATCCCGCTGCTGATCCTGGTCATTGCGCTCGCGGTGGCGACGTGGCGAAGCAGGCTCACGAGGTTCCTGGTCGTGATGCTGATCGTGTCGATCATCGGAGCGCTCGGGCCCGAGCTTCAGGTCGACGGGCATGATCTCGCTGGCCTTCCGTGGGCCAGGCTCTGGCTGCTGCCGATCGCGCGTAGCGCCTACCCGGCCCGGCTCATGGTGTTCGCGTTCCTGGCACTCGCCGCGATGGTCGCGCTCTGGCTCGCCGGCCCGGCCAGGCGACCCTGGCTTCGCTGGGGACTCGGCCTGCTCGCCCTCGCGGCCATCGCGCTGAACACCCCCGAGCTTTACATTCAGCCGCAACCCGCCCAGCCCGCCTTCATCAGCACCGGTGAATACCGCCACTACCTGGTACCGAACGAGACCGTGGTGGTGATCTCCGAGCGCGGCAACGCCGGGCTGCTCTGGCAGGCCGAGACAGGCTTCTACACGCGACTCGCCGGCGGCTTCGTGAACCATGCGCTGGCCAACGGCACTGACCTGCCGCAGTCAGTCGCGAACCTGGGGATCGGCAAGCTGACGCCTCGCAAGGTGCACCGATTCCATGCCTACCTCGCGCGGGACAAGATCTCGGCCATCCTGGTGGAGGCCAGCCTGGCCGGCAGGTGGCCCGCCATCTTGCACAAGGCCGGCCTGCACGGGCAGCCCGTAGGCGGCGTGATCTTGTACCGCACTAGCCGCTGAGGCCGCCGCCCCGCGACCTGCGGGTCAGCGCTGGGGGAGCAGCGGGGTTCGGACGTAGAGCACCGCGCGCTCGCCGTCCCGGTAAACCGGGCGGAAGTGGCGGCTGAAATAGCGGTGCAGGGCGGGCGTCCAGGAGATGCGCCTAGCCTCATAGGCGGTAGTCAGCCACGCGTAGTCTGCGTGCTCGAACGCACTGCGAAATATCGCCGCCACTGCGGGTACCCGGCCCGATCCGGTGTCGCCCTCGCGCCCGCCTGCAAGCGCGTAGGCGATGCCCAGCGGATCGACCATCTGCGAGCACCCCGGGACCGTCGAGCTGAACCGGTCAGCGGCGATGAGGTAAGACTCCTGATCGGTGATCACGCACGCACCCGGCGGGATCAGCGCCCTGGCAGCCGCGATGCCAGCCGCGCTGATTTCCGACCTGGCCTTAGCGACGTAGCCGATCTGAAGCGCCGCGCACAGGACGATCGCCACAGCGGCCACGATCGCCCCGAGCGGCATCGGCGAACGAGCCAGCGGCGGGTGCGTCACGGCCAGCCCGTCAGCCGCGTCCGGGTCGGCCCGGCGCTCGCCGATGGCGCTGACCAGCCGGCCGACCGGCAGTCCGATCGCCATGCCGAGGAAGGGCGCCAGGAAGGCCGGGTAATGCAGGAAGAACAGCTGGTACCACAGGAAAGCCAGGATGACCAGCGCGGTAGTCACCAGCGCGAACCAGTCAAGCGGTGACGGAGCGCGGCGGCTCAGCGCCCAGCCGGCGATCACTGCCACGACGACGACGAGGACCACCCCGAGCGCAACCGCGAAGTCGGCTCCGTCCCGCAGCTTCAGCTGGTAGCCGACCCCTGTCAGCCACGACAACCGGAACCAGAATGGCGTGGTCGCCGGCAGGACGCGGTTGAACTGAGAGGAGATGATGCACTGAAAGAAGCGTCCAGGACCGAGGGCCGCGAACGGCGCGACCGGGACGCAGAAGCCGATTGCTACCCCTGCCGCGAAGGTCAGCGCGCGCCGAAGTCGTAGCTGCGTCCTGTCGGCCGTCAGGACGGCGAGCACGATGATGACAAGCACGGGGATGATTGCCCAAGCCTCGACCGTGCCGGCGAACCCGGCTGCTATGCCACCCCAGGCGAGCCGCCGCCGACTGTCGGTCAGCTGATCGCCGTCGAAGACCGCCAGCGCGGCGAGGAGGCAGAAGAACACGAGCCACGGCTCGAGCAGTACCGAGCGCGCATCGACGAGGCTGGACGGGTAGGCCACCATGACCGCGCTGGTAATCGCGGTCGCCAGCACCCCGCGGTGCCTGATCAGCAGCCCGGCCATGGCCACGCTGATCGTGCTGGCCAGTGTCGTCATGATGCGCCCCGCGGCCATTCCCCAGGCCGTGCCGACGACCTTCGCGAGCAGCGCGGGCGGCAGCATCAGCGCGATGATGCCAGGCGGCTGGACGATGATGAAGTCACGGTACGGCAGGACGCCGTTGACCAGGCGCACGGCGCTGCCGAAGTACACGCCGTCGTCGTACTCAGTGACGCCAAGCAGCACGTGGGGGTTGGCGAGCGGTATCGCGCGCAACCCGAGAGCAGCGAGCGTGGCGACGATGATGACCAGGTTCACCGGCACGAGAGCACGTCGAAGGACCGGCCGCGAAGTTCCGTCCTCGGCCGATCCGCTCGAAAGTCGCGCGGAGGTTGTTCCGGTCACAGTTGGTCGCTCTTTCGGGGGATCTGGCACGCGCTGCACGCCGTCTTCGCGCACGATGAGTTGCCTCCGCGCAATGGCTCGCTGAGCAGCGGAGCCGACGTGCGCCGCGAGCCGGTCACGGGCAGGACACCTACCTCTGATTCGGCGCAGACCATACTATCGCCGGTATAAGCCGCCAGAATCCAGATAACTGTCTTTACTGCTGGAACGGGTTCGCGGGCGGGTACGGGTCTGTGCTGGACGCATCAGGCTCAGGCGGGTACTGCGACGGGTACTGCGACTGCCCGCCAAGATAGTTCGCCTGCCCAGGAGCATAGGTAGCCGTGCTGCCCAGGTCCGTGCCGTACGAGCTCGGCTGCGCGGAGCCAGGGATGAGCCCGATCCTCGCTAGTCCACCGTCGCCCTGCCCGGCACCGGGCGCCTGCACCAGCTCCTCGGCCCTGATGTAGTCCTTGTACCCGACGACCGAGAACCGGCCGATGGCAATCGCTGCGACAAACAGCACTGCAGCGCCAAGCCCGACGAAGAAGGCCATGTCGGTCGCGGTAGCGCGCAGGGCCGTTGTCGCTCCCAGCGGCGTGCCCGGGCTGACCGACGCGACGCCCAGGCTGGCAGGCAACAGCCGGATCAAGGCGGCACCTGCGACGAACCAGGCGCCGCCGAGCGCCGCGACGACCGCGCAGAAGCCGCCGAACCAGCGGCTCCTGGTCAGCATGACGATTAGCCCGGTCAAGAGCACGACACCGCCTGGCACGGCAGACAGGTACAGCCTGCCCTGCGTGTACTCCCACGCGCGGTCTGGCGTGAACCCGAACCTGATTGCTGGGCCGGCGAAGGGGGCAACGCCGCCCCAGGCACCGAGCAGGACCAGCAGCAGCCCGCACACGGCGCCTCTGCTCCGCGATATCGGCACGCTGTCCATGTCGCCTCTCATTCCGCGCATCGGATGATCAACCCTGGCACATCCTGGCGCTTGAGTACCGCACGAGGCTCCTACGAAGCTACCGTGTCGCTCCGCGAAGGCCAACGTCGCGGGCCTGCCGCAGCCAGCTAGGGCGGTTGGCGGGTCCGCGACAGCAACGCCGAAGCAGCGCAGCCCGGCGGCAGGTATGGTCACGCTCGTGGAAGACGCCCGCAGGCTGGTGCCGCGCACGGACGTGATACTTGCCGACCCGCGCCTGGCCGCCGCCGAGCGGCGGCTCGGCAGGCCGACAGTGCGAGAGGCTGTCCGGCGAGCGCAGCAGCAGGCTAGGGACGGCCAGATCGGGACCGCTGAGGTCGTCGAGGCGGCCGTCAGCGGGCTGCCCGCGCTGGCCACCGGACTGACCCCGGTACTCAACGCAACTGGCGTGGTGCTGCACACCAACCTGGGCCGCGCGCCGCTGTCTGCGGCTGCCCGTGAGGCACTGGCGGCCGCAGCGGGTTGCACCGACCTCGAGTTCGACCTCGCGACGGGCGCGAGAGGGCGCCGAGCAGCCTCGATGCTCGGCGCGCTGGCTCGCGCGGTCCCTGACGCCGGCGCGGTCCATGTCGTGAACAACAACGCCGCCGCGCTCGTCCTGGCGGCGACCGCGCTGGCGGCCGGGCGCGAGATCGTCGTCAGCCGGGGCGAGCTGATCGAGATCGGGGACGGTTTCCGGCTGCCCGATCTGCTCGCCAGTACTGGCGCGACCATCCGCGAAGTAGGTACCACGAACCGCACGACGGTTGCGGACTACGCGGACGCGATCGGACCGCGCACCGGCTTCGTGCTGAAAGTCCACCCGTCGAACTACCGGGTCGAGGGCTTCACTGCCAGCGCGGGGATCGCCGAGCTTGCCAGCCTCGGCGTGACCGTGGTCGGCGACATCGGTTCCGGGCTGCTTGCACCGTTTGCGGCGCTGCCCGGCGAACCGGACGCCGCCACCTGGCTGCGGGCGGGAGCCGACCTGGTGACCGCGAGCGGCGACAAGCTGCTCGGCGGTCCGCAGGCTGGCCTGCTGCTCGGCCGAGCCGACCTGGTCGCGCAGCTCGCCAGGCACCCGCTGGCCAGGGCGCTGCGCGTGGACAAGATGACCATCGCCGCGCTCGAGGCAACCCTGGCCGGCCCGGCGCCGCCCGTGCTACGCGCGCTGACGGCGGACCGAAGCGCCCTGGCCGACCGGGCGCGGCGGCTCGCGCGGGTGCTCGCCGCAGCC
>JASHXW010000046.1 GCA_030043395.1 Streptosporangiaceae bacterium | reverse complement strand
TGGGCCCCTTTTTCGTCCTCGGAAAGCTCGTCGCGCTACCAGGCTGGGTCGTCCAACGGCTCTGGATCACCGCGGTAGCCGTTGCGGCCTTCCTCGGCATGGTCCGGCTCGCAGGTCGCCTGGGAATCGGGACTCCGCTCACGCAGGTCATTGGCGCCTTCGCCTACGCGCTGGCGCCCCGAGGACTGACTCTGCTTGGCGTTCTGTCAGCAGAGTTCCTGCCCGCGGCGATGCTGCCCTGGATTCTTCTGCCACTGGTAAGGGCCGTGCAGCAGGGCCAGACGATCGGCGCGGCAGGCCGTATCCGTGCCGCCGCGCAGTCGGCCGTCGCCGTAGCGCTGTGCAGCGGAAACAACGCAGCTTCAGTGATCGCGATGCTCACCGCCGCCGGCATCTACCTGCTTACGGCACCGAGGTCGGGTCGTCCATGGCGGGTGATCGCATGGTGGGTTCCGGCTGTCGTGCTCGCGACGATCTGGTGGATCTTCCCGCTGGTCCTGCTCGACAAGTACGGCGTGTCGTTCCTGCCTTACACCGAGAGTGCTGCCGTCACCACCTCAGTCACCAGCCTGAGCAACACGCTCCGCGGGACCGAGGACTGGCTCAGCTACCTGGTAGTCAACGGAAGCCCGTGGTGGCCGATCGGCTTCACGCTGGTCACTAACGGCCTGGCCATCATCCTGACTGGCTTCGTGGCAGGCCTGGGCCTTACCGGGCTGCTCCGCCGGGGGCTGCCGGCGCGCAGGTACCTACTGTCGGTCCTGCTCGTCGGCGTCCTGATCATCGGAACGGGCTACGTCAGCCATCTCGGCAATCCGCTCGCGGGCGAACTTGACCGCTTGCTCAACGGCCCGCTGGCACCGATGCGCAACCTGCGCAAGTTCGACCCGCTCATTCGCCTCCCGGTCGCCCTCGGGCTCGCGCACCTTCTGGCTCGCGTGCGAGGGCCGGCGAGCTGGAAGGTTCCCGCCGCGAAGGTCATGAGCCTGGCCGCGGTGTCGGCGCTGGCCGTCCTGGCAATCCCCGCTTACCTCAACGGCCTGTCGGCCCCCGGGGACTTCCGTGCCATTCCCCAGTACTGGGAGCGGGCGGCGGCGTGGCTGAACAAGCACGCGGGTAATCAGGCAGTGCTTGCCGAGCCAGGGGCACGGTTCGGCCAGTACCTGTGGGGGAGCCCGATGGACGATGTCCTGGAGGCGCTGTTCCGCGGCGACTGGGCAAGCAGGCAACTCAGCACCATCGGCTCGGTCGGCAATGTGCGGCTGCTGCAGATGATCGACCAGGACATGTCAGCGGGTCAGGGTTCCGCAGGCCTCACCCAAGTGCTGGCGAGGATGGGCGTCAAGTACATCGTCGTGCGCAACGACCTCATCCGTAGCGACCTGCGCGGTGCCTGGCCAGCCAGGATCCATCAGGCCATCGCCGAGTCGCCGGGCATCGTCAAGGTGGCCCAGTTCGGATCGGTGCCGGTCGGCAGCTTCACGCCGGACAACGCGGTCAGCTCATTCGACGCGCCATATCCGCCCGTCCAGATTTACCAGGTGACCGGCGCGCAGCCGACAGTCACAGTTCAGCCAACGGCTGGCACCATCAGGGTCTACGGAGCGCCCGAGGCGCTGCTGACTATGGCGAATGAAGGCGTGCTGCGGGACCGGCCCATGCTGCTCAACGCTGATGGGCGTGGTCTGCCAGTCAGCAAGTACGTGGTCACTGACTCGCTGCGACGCAGGGTTCGCAACTTCGGCGAGCTGCGGGTGGATTACTCGCCGACGCTGACCGCCTCGGCGCCCGCGCGGACGTTCGCTGCGGCCGATGACTTTACAGAACCCAGCTGGCTTCCTTATCTGACGGTGGCGCAGTACCACGGCATCAGGAACGTGACGGCCTCGTCCTCTGCTGCCGACATCACGGCCTTGTCAGGCCAGAGCGCTACTGGGCGACTTCCCTTCGCGGCCGTCGATGGCGACATGCGCACGATGTGGGAGTCGGGAGGCGTTACCGGGCCGATTGGCCAGTGGATCACAGTCGACTTCGACTCGCCGATTGATCCCGGCACAGTGCAGGTTGCGTTCGCCGACAACCGAGCAATCGGACCGCCTGTCAGTCGGGTGCTCGTAAGCACGGCATCCGGTGCGCTGACCGAGCAGGTCCGGGCGACCAGCGACTTCCAGCAGCTGACTGTTCCGCCCGGCCCAACGTCCTGGCTGCGCATTACCGTGACGAGCACCGACGGGTTCGGAGCGGCCGGCACGCAGGTGGGCATCACGGAGATCTCCATTCCCGGCGTCACTGCGAGCCGGACGATCGTGGCACCCGACGTCAAGCTGCCGGGTAGTCAGGACCCGGCCGCTTACGTCTTGTCCAAGGCGGAGCCCGATCAGTCCGATTGCATGCCAACCTCGCTGCGGTGGGTGTGCTCGCCGCTGCTGGCGAAGCCGACCGAGGAACAGTACGGCTTCAACCACTCCTTCACTGCGGCGAAGGACAAGCCGATGTTGCTGTCAGGCAGCGCCACCTTGATCAATACGAACCTGGTGGAACGCTACGCCTGGCTAGGGCGGTCCCAGCCGAAAGTCACGGCGTCGTCGGTTTATACAGACGATCCGCAGGACCAGGCCGAGTCTGCCTTCGACGACAACCAGTCGACCACCTGGGTGGCGAGTGCTTCGG
The DNA here is from genome assembly GCA_030043395.1 of Streptosporangiaceae bacterium. The sequence continues at coordinate 507 of JASHXW010000046.1, read as the reverse complement.
ACAGCAAACCCTGGCTGAGCATCCAGTGGCAGCACCCCAAGGTGATCGGCTACGTGACCATAACCCGGCCTTCTGGTGCGGCCAGTCCGGTGCTCGTCACCGTGAAGGGTTCGCACGGCCAGACCCGGACCGGCTGGGTGGCCGGACCGGTACAGCGGCTCAGCTTCCTGCCGATGCGAACAAGCCACATAGTCCTGACCTTCGCACCTGCCAGCCTGCCGCTGCAGGTCTCGGACGTGACAGTCCCCGGCGTACGTCATCTAGTATCGGCCGGCGGGCTTGCCTTCCGGCTGCCCTGCGGCTTCGGCCCGATGATCCAGCTCAACGGACGCACAATTCCGACCAGGGTTTGGGGCACCTTCAGCGAACTACTGCAGGGGCGCCCGCTGTCCTTCGCGGCCTGTCGACCAGTCACTGTCTCGCGTGGCCAGAACTCAGTGGTCGAGCCGAGCTGGGACAACTTCGATGTCCAGACGGTCATACTGGATCAGCCTGGCGCAGCCGGGC
>JASHXW010000538.1 GCA_030043395.1 Streptosporangiaceae bacterium | reverse complement strand
GCCTACGACTGGCAGTGGATATCTGGCATGTTCGACCGGGCCGGAATGGATAACCCGTTCGGGCACTCCGGCCGGCGCATCAGCGATTTCTGGGCTGGCCTGAACCGTGACTGGGGCAACACCCAGAGCTGGAAGCGGTTCCGGAGGACAGTTCACGACCACAACCCGGTCAACGATGCCATGGGCAATGTCGAGGCGTTCGAGCACATCATGCACACCATGGAAAGCGGCTCAGCCTAGGCAGGCACCGGATGCGCAGCCATCGGCGCTCTAGCGCTCCGGCGTGTCAGTTGGGTAATGGGCGGGATATGGCTCGGAGTAGTCGGCGGACCGGCTGACGTTCTCCCATGCGGTGGCCTCCGCGAGCTGCCGGCTTGAGTAATCCAGCGCCATCTCGACAGCGTTCACGCCCAGAAGCAGGTGCGAGGGCGGGTTGGCGCGCTTGACGGTTCGCACGATGATCTCGGCGGCCCGCGCGGGGTCTCCGGCGGGACCCTCTGGATTGCGGCGCATGCGCCGATCCATGGCTCCGATGGTGCTGTCGTAGTCTGCGGGGATCTCGTCCACGGACATCGAGGAACCAGCCCAGTCGGTTGCGAAGCCGCTGGGCTCCACCACGATGACCTTGACGCCAAACGGCGCAGTCTCGGCAGCGAGCACGCGGCTGAAGCCGTCGACAGCGAATTTGGCCGCCTGGTAGCTGGCGATACCCGGCGAGCCCCCCACTCGGCCGCCGACCGATGAGAACTGCACGATAGTGCCGCCGCCCTGCGCCCGCAGTTGCGGGATCACCGCCTTCGACACGTTGTAGACGCCCCAGAAGTTCGTCTCGAACTGAACCCGAAAATCGGCTTCGTCGCCTGTCTCGATAGGCGCGACGTTGGCATATCCGGCGTTGTTGACCACCACGTCGAGCCGACCGAAACGCCCAGCGCCTTCCACCACAGCGGCGCGGGCCACCTCTGGGTCGGTGACGTCGAAGGCGAGCGGCAGCACGCTGTCGCCGTACTGCTCAGCGATCTCGGCGAGTTGTCCAGGCTGGCGCGCGGTCGCGACAACATGGTCGCCAGCATCGAGGGCGGCGCGGACGAGAGCGCGGCCGAAGCCGCGCGAGGAGCCGGTGACGAACCAGACTTGCTGCATGAGCAGTCGTCTACCCAGCTGACTCCCGTGTATCACCTGCGGGCCCGCGCTCCGGGCTGGTCGCCTGACTTACCGCTTCAGCGCTGAGCGATGACTTCGGTGCGCAATTCATGACTGCCGTACTCTGTCGCGCTCTCGTAGTAGAGCCGGACGCTGCCATTAGGCAGCGTGATCGCTGAAACGTAGCGCAACGCGCCTCCGCCGAAGGGACTGGACACCGGGCCGGCCTCGGCGACGTAGCGTGCGCCGTTCCACTTAGCGAGCCCGGTCCGTTCTTCAAAGTTCTCCGCCGCGGAGGCCCGTCCGTCGAAATATGCGTGCTCTTCTAGGATTGCCGTAATGCGGGTGCCGCGGCTATACCACGTGCCCGGCTCTGGCTCCATCACGCGTTCGCAGGTCCACGCGTCGACGCTGATCATCTTGTCGGCATTGTCATCGCCTTCGGTCAGCGGATGCAGGGTTGCCCATACCCTCAGTTCCTGGCCGCGGACCAGGACCGGATCCTTGATGCCGAACTCCGCGCTGCCCGGGAAGATGGTCTTGCGCGTCGCAGCGCTGAAATCCTCTGGATCGCCGGCCCGCAGTCGCTCGATGCGCCAGTGCTTGGAATTGAACGTGGCGCAGCTTAGGTAGAGGTCCCAGTCGCCGTCGGGTGTCACGTCCAGGGCGGGGCGTTCCAGCGACTCGGCGTCCATGTCGGCCTTGTCGATGGCGCACAGCATGTCGAAGCGGACCCCGTCATCGACTGGCGACCGGCAGACGTAGGCCCGGTTACCGCGGCCCTGCTCGACCGGGTGCCTGTCACGATAGGCCAGGTAAATAAAGCCCTCGTGTACCAGGGCGCTGGCAGCGCCGATCCAGTTTCCGGTCCCGGGCGTGGTGTGCAGGACTGGCTCGCTGTTCTCCCACCGGGGCAACATGACTTCAGCCTCCTAAGGTCAGGCCCGGGCCGGCGTGCACGGCTGGCCCGCTCACCGCCAGCCGAGCGCAGGCGCAACGTGCGTGAGGACGCTGTCGATCACGTGGGCGGTGTAGTCAACGCCAAGCTGATTGGGCACGGTCAGGAGCAGCGTGTCGGCGGCGGCGATCGCCTCGTCCTCCTTGAGCTGCCCGACGAGCGCGTCCGGCTCGGCTGCGTACGTGCGCCCGAAGATCGCCTGCGTGCTGGCATCGATGAACCCGATCTCGTCAGCATCCTGGTTGCGGTGGCCGAAGTACCTGCGGTCGCGGTCGTCGACGAGGGCGAAGATGCTCCTGCTCACCGAGACCCGTGGCTCCCGCTCGTGGCCCGCCTTCTGCCATGCGTCACGGAAAGCCTGGATCTGCTCAGCCTGCTGCACGTGAAAAGGCTTGTCCGACTCATGGCTGATCAGCGTCGAGCTTTGCAGGTTCATGCCTAGTTCGGCGGCCCAGACCGCGGTGGCCTGTGACCCTGCACCCCACCAGATGCGATCGCGGAGTCCCTCGGAGTAGGGCTCGACGCGCAGCAAGCCTGGCGGGTTCGCGAACATCGGCCGGGGACTGGGCTGCGCGAAGCCGTCGCCGCGCAGCACCTCGAGCAGCACCTTGGCATGCTCGCGGCCCATGTCAGCGTCAGTCTGGCCCTCTTGCGGCTGATAGCCGAAGTATCGCCAGCCATCGATGACCTGCTCTGGTGAGCCACGGCTGATCCCAAGCTGGAGGCGGCCGCCGGCTATGAGGTCGGCCGCGCCTGCGTCC
>JASHXW010000537.1 GCA_030043395.1 Streptosporangiaceae bacterium | reverse complement strand
TAGGGTTGCCCGGAGGTGCGGGCGGTCACATTCAGCTGATCGGCTGCGAACCTGACGAGCAGTTCCTCGCCGTCCTCGACCTCGCCGGCGGAACGCACGACGGTGGCATCGCCGCGCTGGACGATCGCGTAGCCACGCCGGAGCGTGGCAGCGGGCGAGAGTGCGACGAGCCGGGCCCTGGTGTGGGCGAGATCCGACCCGGCCCTGTCCAGGCTTCCGGCCAGGCAGCGCCTCGATCGCTCGGCAAGGGCGATCACCTGCTCCTGCCGCCGGTCGATCTCCGCGATCGGACTGGCCAGCACGGGCCTTGAGCGGATGCCCGTCAGCCAGGCCATCTCGCGGTCCAGTAGCCCGGCCAGTTGCCGGCGCGCCCTCGACCTCAGCTCCGCGATGATCGCGACCTGCTCGCTGATGTCAGGAACGACCCTGCGAGCGGCGTCCGTTGGCGTCGATGCCCGGACGTCGGCGACCAGGTCAAGCAGCGGAACGTCCTGCTCGTGGCCGATCGCGCTGACGACCGGAGTGCGGCAGGCGGCCACGGCCCGGACCAGGGCCTCGTCGGAGAAGGGCAGCAGATCCTCGATCGAGCCGCCGCCGCGGGCGATGATGATCACATCTACCGAGGAATCGGCATCGAGCGCCTGGAGAGCCGCGGTGACCTCTTCCACCGCGAACGGGCCCTGCACGGCGACCTGCTCGACGCGGAATCGCACGGCGGGCCACCGGCGCGCGGCGTTCTGGAGCACGTCACGCTCGGCCGCGGAGTCCCGGCCGCAAATCAGCCCGACCTTGCCTGGCAGGAACGGCAGCCGCCGCTTGCGCTCCGCCGCGAACAGGCCTTCGGCCGCCAGTGAACGGCGCAGCCGCTCGAGCCTGGCGAGCAGCTCGCCGACTCCTACCGCGCGCACTTCGAGCGCGGTCAGCGAGAAGGATCCCCTGGTCATGTTGAAATCGGGCTTCGCCCACACGACGACTCGCGACCCGTCTTCCGGCGGCGGTTCCGCCGCCTCGAGCACCTGCCGCGAGCAGATGACGCGCACCGAGACCGCCGCGACAGGATCACGAAGGGTCAGGTAGACGGTGCTGCCTCGCTTGCTGAGCTCTGCGATCTGGCCTTCTACCCAGACCCGGCCGAGCCGGCCGACCCATTCGCCGACGAGCCGCAATACGGTCCGAACCGGTACCGGCGACTCGGCGCTAGTCTCAAGTGGCATCGCTCGCTGTTGCCTGCAGCTTCGTGATGCGCCGCCCGAGCATGGAGACGAACTCCTCGCGGTCCGCGGTGGACCTCTCATAGGCAAGCAGCGCCTGTAGCTGGTCGATGTCGAGGCTGCGAAGCCTGGATCGCAGCGCAGGGATGGAGAGCTCGTCATATCCCGGGAGCGGAGGAGCTGGCCGGGTCTCGGCTCTCGGCCGTGGCAGCTTCCCCGGACGTGCCGCCGCCTCTGGGCGCGCTGGTGCCGAGGCCGGCCCAGGGCGCCCGGAACCCCCAGCGGAGCGTACTTGCGGGCTCGTGGCCCGCCCTTGGCTCTTTGGTGCTGACTCGGCCATGTCCTCCTGTAGCTCGGCGATATCCGCTGGGCTCAGCACGCGGACGTTGCCAGTCGCGTCAAGCGACCGGAACCGGCGTTCCTGCGCAGCCCGGCCAGACCTGCCTGGCTTCCCCACTCGCATCGCTTCCCCGTTCCCCTTCGGATCTGCTGATCTCCGTTCACGCCCGGCCGCCTTGGCCTTCGCGGTTGCCTGATGCTTGGCGGCCTTCCCCTTTGCCGCCGCTGGCTTGGTTGTCCGTGCTTCCTTCGGCTTGGCCGTCCGTGCTGCCTTTGGCTTGGCCGTCCGTGCTGCCTTTGGCTTGGTCGCCTGTGCTGCCTTGGGCTTCCGCGCTGGCTCCGGCGCACTGACCGGGGCGCTGACGTCCACTTCGGCGTCGACGCGGTCGGCCGGGGCATCCAGCTGCTGGAACGGGTCGTCGTCCGCGATGCCCTGATCGCCGGACTCTGCCTGGTCGCGGAAACGATCTGCGGCGAGCAGGATCTGCCCGATTCCGGCGAAGACGGCGCGCAACGCCTTTACTGGTGCATCTCTCGCCAGCTCAGCGGCGCCCCGCCCTGGCTCGTGCATCCAGATCGTCTCCTCACGCGCGCTCCTGGCCTCCACCGCCATCGTGCCGCATTCGCGCTGCTGACGGGAGGCACGGGTTCGGCGCGCCGCGCTTTTTGAGTCACTCAGTGCGGCGGGCCGGCCGCAGCGGGGGGTCACCTAACATGGAAGTCATGTCCGAGCCGGTGAAGCGAGTCTTGCTCGCGAAGCCCCGCGGCTACTGCGCGGGAGTCGATCGCGCTGTCCAGACCGTGGAGCGCGCCCTCGAGCGGTTCGGCGCACCGGTCTACGTCCGCAAGCAGATCGTGCACAACACGCACGTGGTGCGGACCCTAGAGCGGCGGGGCGCAATCTTCGTCGAGGAGACCGAGGAGGTGCCCGAGGGCGCCGTTGTCGTTTTCTCCGCGCACGGCGTGGCACCAGACGTGCACGCAGTGGCGAAGGACCGCGGCCTTCGCACGATCGACGCCACCTGCCCGCTCGTTACCAAGGTGCACAACGAGGCAAGGCGGTTCGCGGCCCAGGGCTACGACATCCTGCTCATCGGCCACGAGGGCCACGAAGAGGTGGTCGGCACCACGGGCGAGGCGCCAGCCAGCATCCAGCTCGTCGACGGCCCAGCCGGGGCATCCGACGTCGATGTGCGCGATCCGGCCAAGGTCGCCTGGCTGTCCCAGACGACGCTGTCGGTCGACGAGACCAGCGCCACGGTGGCGGCCCTGCGCGAGCGATTCCCGCAGCTTATCGACCCGCCGAGCGACGACATCTGCTACGCGACGCAGAACCGCCAGGCAGCGGTGAAGCAGATCGCCAAGGAGTCCGACGTCGTCATCGTGGTCGGCTCGCGCAACTCCTCGAACTCGGTGCGCCTGGTCGAGGTGGCATGCGACGCCGGCGCGCGCGCCGCCCACCTTGTCGACGACGCGGCGAGCATCGACCCCTCCTGGCTCGAGTCAGCCAGCACCGTCGGCGTCACCAGCGGGGCATCGGTTCCTGAGGAGCTGGTCGCCCAGGTGCTCGGCCGGCTCGCCCAGGCCGGATTCGGTGACGTGGAGGAAGTCGACGCCGTGCACGAGAGCCTGGTATTCGCGCTGCCGCACGAGTTGCGAGCACCGCGCGGGCCTGGCAAGCGGTCGCGGTTAGCGCGAGCGGTTCGCTGACTG
>JASHXW010000536.1 GCA_030043395.1 Streptosporangiaceae bacterium | reverse complement strand
CAGCAGTCCGGAGACAGTCGAGCCAGAACTCGTGCACTGATCACCTTGCGCTGAGCTGGCTTTGCCGGACCGGGTACCTGCCGCGGCAGGCCGCGCTGCTCCCGAGCGCCGGATCGCCGCCGACCGGTGACGAGCGCCCGTAACGGCAACAACGATGGCGCTGCGCTGTTGTCATGACAACAGCGCAGCGCCATCGTTGTGGTCTGCTTGCGGCCCGCGGCCTAGACGCCGCCGTACGGGACCGCGTCGATGATCTCGACAGTCAGCGAGCGACCGTTCGGCAAGGTGTAGGTCGCGGTTTCGCCGACCTTCTTGTTGTTGATCGCGGTGCCGAGCGGTGATTGCGGTGAGTAGACGTCGATCGGTGATCCGCTCTCCTCGCGCGACGCGAGCAGGAACGTGGTCTCAGTGTCGTCGCCCTCGAACCGCACGGTGACGGTCATGCCGGGGCCCACTACGCCATCTGTGCGCGGCGGCTCGCCGACCTTCGAATGCGTCAGGATGTGGGTGAGCTGGTGGATGCGGGCCTCCTGCTTGCCCTGCTCCTCCTTGGCGGCGTGGTAGCCGCCGTTCTCCCGCAGGTCGCCCTCGTCCCGAGCTGCCTCGATCTTCTTGGCGATGTCGATCCTGCCCTGGCCGGAGAGGAAGTCGAGCTCGGCCTTGAGCCGGTCGTACGCCTCCTGAGTGAGCCAGGTGACGGTGTCGTCGCGGGTCTCGGTCACAACACTCCTCGCATCCGCTGGGCGGAACTGAACACTCCGCAGACCCGATCCAGTCGGGCCCTCCTTGGGGGTAATCCATCGAGATTACGCTGTTCATGCAAGTGGATTCAACCATCTACAGTTCAGGCTATCGTTTCGAATGTAGTATCGAGGAAATCGCGGCTTCTGGGTGCCAATTGCGGCTCCACGCGCTCATCGCCCGCCAGGCTTGGCCTGGCTCAGCTATGCCCGGAATGCCGCCGCCCTTCTGGCTGTTTAGTTACCCGGTGGCCTGTCGCCGCGCGGCCGATCGAGGGTGCGCGGCCCTTGTGCCTCATCACTCGCTCTAGCTCGTCATCGAGGGGATCTGCCGATGTGTTCAGCAAGCACCGACTGCGCCGAGACGCGCCCGGAGCAGGTCATGGGCAGTGCCCTAGCCTGCGACGACGGGCCGCTCCGGCTGATGGCGGTGCACGCGCATCCCGATGACGAGTCCAGCAAAGGCGCTGCGACGATGGCCAGGTATGTCCGCGAAGGCGTGGACGTGCTGGTCTGCACCATGACTGGCGGGGAGCGCGGGGACATACTCAACAAGGCCATGGAGCGCCCCGAGGTCCGCGCCGACCTGCCTGCTATCCGCAAGGCCGAGATGGCCACGGCGCGCGACATCCTCGGCGTCCGGCAGCAGTTCCTGGGCTTCGTGGACTCCGGGCTGCCGGAAGGCGATCCGCTGCCGCCGCTGCCTGACGGCTGCTTCGCCGTCCAGGCGCTCGAGGTCGCAGCTCGCCCGCTGGTGGCGGCGGTCAGGGAGTTCCGGCCGCACGTGATCCTCACTTACGACGAGAACGGCGGCTATCCGCATCCCGATCACATCATGACGCACCGCGTCAGCATCGAGGCGTTCGAAGCGGCCGCCGATCCTGACCGGTATCCCGACTGCGGCGAGCCCTGGCAGCCGCTGAAGCTGTACTACTTCGTCTCCTTCCACAAGGCCAAGTTCCTTGCACTGCACGAGAAGATGCTCGAGCTTGGCATCGAGTCGCCGTATGCCAAGCGGCTGTCAGAGTGGGTCGACGACGACCCGCCGCGGCCGTTCCACAAGATCACCGCCAGCGTTCCATGTGGCGACTACTTCGAGGTCCGCGACCAGGCCCTCCTCGCGCACGCGACGCAGGTAGATCCGAATGGCGGGTGGTTCACGTGCCCGGTGGACCTTCAGCGCGAAGCCTGGCCGACCGAGGATTATCATCTGGCCAGGTCGGTGGTGGATACTGACACCGCAGAGGACGACCTCTTCGCTGGAATCCGAGAGAAGGTGCGGTCGTGACCGTGCTCGCCGCCTCGCAGAGCGTGTTCGATCAGCCTGGCACGGTCGCGTTCCTTGTCATCTTCGGCATGGCCGTCATCATGGTGTTCCTGTTCCGGTCGATGTCCAAGCACCTGCGCAAGGTTCAGATGTCCGCTCGCGCCGAGCAGGAAGCCGCGGCCAGGGCTCCCAAGAACAACTCCCCAGGCGACCAGGACACTCTCTAGCCAAGCCTGGGATTCCTCGGTCCAGTCCGGCTTCCTTTGCGGGCATTGCCTCGCGGGAATTCGTGATATGTGGCGCGGCGGGGGAAGACTGGATGACCAGCGCGTGGGTTGGGTCGGGCTTGATCGATAGCGGGAGGCGCTATGAACGCAGATGCTGAGATCGCGGCGGCGCAGGTTCCGGACGACGGGTGGCTGCTTGACGTGCGCGAGCCCGACGAGTGGGTCGCCGGTCACGCACCGACGGCGACGCACATACCGCTCGGTGAACTAGGCCGTCGCACCGATGAGCTGCCGGCCGATGACGAGATCTACGTGATCTGCCGGTCAGGCAACCGTTCCGGCCGGGCTACCGAGGCGCTGAACCAGGCTGGCTGGACGGCGATCAACGTCGCTGGCGGCATGCAGGACTGGGCGGCAGCGGGCCGGCCGATGGTCAGCGAGTCAGGCTCGCCGCCGACGGTGGCTTAGCCGCGTCGCCGGGGTACTCCAGGCCGATCTCCGCGGCCAGGTCGCTCAGCATCAGCTCGAACATGCCGCGGGAGTCCTCGAGCGCGAAGCGCAGGTGACCGAACACTTCCAGGGTGACGGTCCCGTAGAGCAGCACCCAGCAGCGCAGGAATGTCTGGATGACACCGAGCGGCAGGTCGGTGCCGGCGTGCTCGCGGTAGACGACGAGCTGCGCGCGGATGGACGGGTCGAGCGCCTCGTCCGCGGGCACGGCGAACGGCTTGACCTGCCACAGGTCCGTCAGCATGCGCAGGTAGATCCCGCCGAACCGGGTTCCGCACTCGATGACCGGGTCGTCATCCATCAGGTCGACGCCGGGAAGCGGGCTTCCGAAGATCATCCCGAACTCGGCCGGGTGATCGACCGACCAGTCACGGAACGCCTGGCATGCCGTGATGAGCCCCTTGGCCGTGGCGTGGATCGTCTCCTCGGGCGATGATCCGCCCAGGTCGCTGGACCCGGTCCCGGCTGCCCGGCCCGCCCTGGACCGCCCGCCCGGTCCGCCTAGCGCGGCCGCCTGCGCCGCGGCCACCGCCGCCTCGACGTAGTCCGATAGCTCAGTGAAGATGTCGGCGACCACGTGCTTGATCAGAATCTCGTAGTTGTCGAAGTAACGGTAGATGGCCGGCGCGGTCATCCCCATCTCGCGGGCGATCGCCCGCAGCGAGATCGCGGCGCTGCCTTGCTCGACTAGCAGCCTCCGAGCGGTCTGGATGATCTCCTGGCTGGTCGCCGCCCTGACCCGGGCGCGCCGGCTGACCATCACCTCTGCTGCCACCTGACCACCCAGCCCAATCCGCGCACCAGTAAACGCCCTTGACAATCGTAAACGATGTATGGCAAGTTTACACCGTATACGTTAACGCCGTTTACTTTCGTGATACGCGTATCAAGCTTAGTCCCGGAGGACGACATGTTCGAGGCATGGGGACACATGGTCTTTCGCCGGCGCCGGCTGGTGCTTGCGATCGCAGTACTGGGGATCGTTGCAGCCGCGGTGTGGGGGCTTGGCGTCTTCGCCAGGCTTCAGTCGGCTGGCGGTTTCAGCACACCGGGTAGCCAGAGCCAGCAAGAGGCCAATCTGGCCCAGCGCACGTTCGGCCGGGACTCCGGCGACGTGGTGGTGATCTACTCAAGCCCCAAGGCGGGAAGCGTCTACACGCCCGCCTTCCGCTCGGCGGTCACCAGCACCCTGGCGGCGCTCCCGCACAGCAAGGTGGCCTCCTACGAGACTTACTGGTCGACCGGTTCACGGCAGTTCATAAGCCCGGGCGGGCGGCGTACCTTCGCGGTCATCGAGCTGACCGGCCGCACCGATGCCCAGAGAATCACTAGCTATAACGCAATCTCCTCCCGACTCGCCGCCCCCGGCCTCACGTCGCGGGTAGGCGGATATACACCGACCGAGCAGGCGATCAACCATGAGGTGACGAGCGACATCGGCCGGGCCGAGGCGCTCTCGATGCCAGTGCTGCTGATCTTGCTGCTGTTCATCTTCGGCGGATTGGTGGCCGCTAGCCTGCCGCTGGCGGTCGGCGGCATCGCCATCCTGGGGTCGTTCTCGGCTCTGCGCCTGCTGACGCTCGCCACGCCTGTCTCGATCTACTCGATCAACATCACCACCATCCTCGGGGTCGGCCTTGCCATCGACTACGGGCTCTTCGTCGTCGGCAGGTTCCGCGAGGAGCTGACTAGGTCAGGCTCAACCGAGGTCGCCCTGGCCAGGACGATGGCAACGGCGGGCCGCACAGTAGCGGTGTCCGGAGTCACGGTCGCTTTCGCGCTCGCCGGCCTGATCCTGTTCCCGCAGGTGTTCCTGCGGTCGATGGGGTACGGCGGCGTCGCGACGGTCGTGGTCGACATGGTGGCCGCGCTGACCGTACTGCCTGCCCTGCTCGCGGTCCTCGGTCCGAGAGTGAATGCCCTCCGGGTGCGCAGGTCAGCGGGCCGGGGCACGCTGAGGACCGAGGAAGCAGGCGGCTGGTACCGGCTCGCGCGCAGCGTGATGCGCAGGCCGGCCGCCTACGCGGCGGTAATAGTGGTCGTCCTGCTCGCGCTGGGCACCCCGTTCCTGCATGTCGCCTGGGGCGGAACCGACGCCCGGGTGCTCCCGGCCTCGGCACAGCCGCGCGTCGTGACCGAGGAACTGAGCCGCGACTTCCCCGGCAATCCGACCTCGCCGATCGAGTCGCTGGTCAGCTTCTCCGGCCCCGTGGCCGGATCACCGGCCAGGGGCGCGGAGCTGGCTTCCTACGTGTCGCGACTGGCGCGGATACCCGGCGTCACCGGTGCTGCCGTGACCGGCGTACGTGGTGACGTCGCGCGAGTGGACCTGCGCTACAACGCCTACCCGCTGTCCGCCGCTGCGCGTGACATCGTGACGCAGGCCAGGGCGACCAGCCTGCCGGATGGCGCGCACGCGCTGATCGGCGGCCAGACCGCTCAGCTCTCGGACGAGCTTTCGAGCCTTGGCAGCGTCTTGCCATGGATGGCACTGGTCATGGCGTGCGCGACTTTCCTGCTGCTGTTCCTCGCCTTCGGCTCGGTGGTGCTGCCCGTCAAGGCGATCGTGATGAACCTGCTCTCGCTGTCCGCGACCTTCGGCGTCGTGGTGTGGATCTTCCAGGAAGGGCATCTGGCCGGGGCGCTTCAATTCCTGCCCACCGGCACGATCGATCCGTCCATGCCGATCCTGATGCTGGCGATCATCTTCGGGCTCTCCATGGACTACGAGGTGTTCTTGCTGTCACGGATCAGGGAGCGCTACGACATGACAGGCGACAACGTGGCGGCGGTGGCCGGCGGGCTGCAGAGCACTGGCGGCGTGATCACGAGCGCCGCGCTGTTGCTGGTGATCGTCATCGGCGCGTTCTCGGCGTCGGGCATCACGTTCATCAAGCTGCTCGGCGTGGGAATGATCGTCGCCTTGATCGTGGACGCCTCGATCGTGCGCGTGATGCTGGTACCAGCCACGATGCGGCTGCTCGGCCGGGCCAACTGGTGGGCACCGCGGCCGCTGCAGCAGCTGTACGCGCGGTACGGCATCAGGGAGGGCGAGCGGGCAGTCGGCTCGGCCGGACAGGGCGGCAGCCTCGGCCATGATGGCGGCACTGGGCACGACGGTGACACCGCGCCGAAGCACCCAGCGACCTCCAGCCAGCGCTGAGGCGCGGCCTTCTGCTCGGCCGGCTAGCTGGCGCCGAGGCCGAGCAGAAGGCCATCGGCCTCGACGGCCGGCGAGATCGTCATGAAGATGAGCACACCAGGCACGGGCGCCGAGATGACTTGGCGGACTTCCGCTCCGTCGAGGCTGGTGACCGTGCCGAGCAACTGGCCTCGCGCGACGTGCTCACCTGTCTGTACAGCGGGTTCCCACCAGCCGGTGGCTTCGCTGCGCATCCAGATGAACCGCTGCAGCACGACCGGACCGTCCGGCTGCTCGGGACGGGGCTGCGAGCCCGACGACGCCAGCTGCGAAGACGGCGGCCGCGCTGCAGGCTGGCCGCCGGAGCCGGCGCTTGGCGAGTCGGCCATCCCCAGGGCCGCCAGCACGCCCTCCAGGCCCCTGACGTGCAGCTCGACTGCGGCGCGCTCGATGATCCCGCGGCCGCCTGCCTCGGCGATGATGGCCGGGATGCCGGCCTCGGCAGCGGCCGCGCTCGTTGTGCCTGCGACGGCCCTGCCAGGGCCTGGTTCCTGGCGGATCACGTAACCGAGCCCGTAGGCCCTGGCCAGTGCGAGCGCCTCGCTCTCACGTGGTCCCGCGTCATAGAGGGCGAACGGCTCGAGCGCCTCGGGCAAGTCCCCGGCATGAGCGTCGACTAGGGCGTCCGACTCGGTGATGAGCTTGGTGAACGCGTCGCATGCCAGTCGCTCGGCTAGCGTGCCGGCCGGGTCTCCCGGAAAGCACCTATTGAGGTTCTTGCCGTCCTGCGGAACGACGAACGGGCTGCGAGCGGTGAAGGCGGGCAAGTTCAGCACGGGCACTATGCGCACGCTGCCGCGCAAGTCGCGCTCGGCCAGTTGCGCCGCCCACTGCCGCACGGCGGCCATGGGCGCGTACTCGCAGCCGTGCACGCCGGCAATCACGGTGAGCAAAGGCCCGTCCTGCGCCCCGGTCAGCTCGATGACCGGCACGTTCAGGCCGGCCAGGTCGAGCGCGTAACGGCGCGAGGCGGTGGGCATCAGGGTCAACCTACAGTGTGGGTGGCGCGGACGACGGTTGCGCAGCGAGGCAGCGAGGAGAGCAAAGAGCATGAAGGTCTTCGTGTCCAGCGACATGGAAGGAACCGCCGGCATCGTCGACTGGGAGCAGTGCGTAGGCGACGGGCCTGCGGCTGCGGCCGGCCGGCGGCTGCTGCTCGGCGAAGTCAACGCCGCGATCGAAGGTGCCGTCGCGGGCGGCGCCACGGAGATCGTCGTCAACGACTCGCACTCCACGATGCGCAACCTGCCGCCCGGCGAACTCGCGGGTAGCGCGTCCTACATCTCCGGTAGCCATAAGCCGCTGTACATGATGCAAGGGCTTGATGACAGCTTCGACGCCGTCCTGTTCATCTCCTACCACGGCTCGATCGGTGCTCCGGCTGGCCTGTCGCACACCTACAATCCCCGCGCCGTCATGGAAGCGCGGCTCGACGGCGTCGTGACGGGAGAGGCCGGCATCAACGCGCTGGTAGCGGCGCACTACGGCGTACCCGTGGTACTGGTGACGGGCGACAGGTGCGCGTGCGACGAGACCGCCGCGCTGATTCCTGACGTGTACGTCGCCGTAGTCAAGGAGCACGTCAGCCGGGTAGCCGCGCACAGCTTGCACCCCGATCGCGCCTGCGCCCTGATCGCGGAGTCCGCCCAGCGCGCCGTTGCCGGGGCGGCGACGGCCAAGGCTCCGCCGCTCGGCTCGGCGACCCTGGAGATCTCGGTCCGCACGACGGACATCGCCGAGGCCGCCACTTGGGTGCGGGGCGTGGAGCGGATCGGGATGCGGGAGCTTCGCTTCTCCGGAGCCGATCCGCTCGCCATCTACCGCTCGTTCTGCGCGGCCATCCTGCTCACCAGGACCATCGCCGAGGTTCGGTAATCGCCCGGCCGCTCGTCGCTGCTGGCCGCCCGCATCACGGGCTCGCTTGCCCTGGAACTGAGCCGACGGCCAGGCCGTTGACCTGGTAAACCGCTTGCCCGGCCCAGGCGTCATTAGTTCTGAAGCGTTACTATTTCGGCGGCAGTTCGGAATAGCGATTCCTGGGTAAGGGGTGCTCCAGGGGATGGAACTGCTCGTCGGGTAACGGCAGGCGGCCATCGCAACTGGCGTTGCTGCGCCGGAGGGCTTAATGAGGCGACCGTGGTCGCGCAGGGCGAGGATCATCGGCTGGACCTCGTTCCTGGTGGTGGGCGTCCTCGTCGCGGGAGCGCTCTCGTTTGCCATAGCGGTCCGGATGCAGCTAGCCGGCATCCAGCACATCGCGAAGATCGACACCAAGCACCGGCCGCCGAAGTACACCAACGCGCTGAACATCCTGCTGCTTGGATCGGATACGCGCTCCGGGGCGAACGGCGCCATCGGCGGGCACCAAGGTTGCAACTGCTCCGACACGATCATGCTCGCTCACATCTCGCCGGGCCGTCAGCGCGTCACGGTGCTGAGCATTCCGCGCGACACGATGGTGCCTTACTACGCCTGCAGCGCCACGGATGGCCTGGCTGGCCAGCAAGCAGACGCGTACGCATACGAGCGGATCAACGCCACCCTGGCCAACGGAGGGCCCGAGTGCACGCGGGAGACCGTCGAGCAGCAGACAGGGATCTACATCGACAACGTGATCCTCCTGGACTTCACCGGCTTCGAGAAGGTCATTAATGACATTGGCGGGGTAAATGTCTGTATACCGTTCGCGATCCATAACCGCATATCCGCGGCCGGGGGATCCGGACTGAACTTGTCCGCCGGCAAGCACCATATCGACGGGCGAGTCGCCCTGCAGTTCTGGCGCACCCGCGACAACATCGCCAACGGCTCCGACATCGAGCGCATTGCCCGCGACCAGTACCTGAGTGCTCAGATCGTCAAGGGCGTGCTGCACAGTGGCCTGCTCGACGATCCGACCAGGCTGTATACGGTGATCGGCGACATTTCCCACGCCATCACGACGGACGCGAGCGACCTGCAGCTGCTGCACATCGCGCTGAGCCTGCGCGGCATATCGCTCAAGCACATCCAGTTCCTCACCGCGCCGTGGGTGCCCTATCCGCCCGATCCCAACGAGGTGGAATTCAAGCAGCCGCAGGCTGACGCCGTGTTCTACGCGATCGCCCACGACAGCAAGCTGCCCAAGGCGCAGAAGAAGCAGAAGGGCAAGGAGCACGGCAAAGGCACCGGCGGCGGAGCTCAGCTGATGACCGTCGACCCCGATACCGTCCAGGTGACGCTGCTCGACGGGTCCAGCGGAGCTGACCTGACGACGCAGGCGTCGACGGCTCTGACCAGCCGCGGCTTCACCGTGGTCGGCACCGGTTACGCCCCGGCTACCACCTACACGACGTCGGTTGTCGAGTACCACGGCAAGGCCGACCTGGCGGCCGCGAACACCGTGAAGGAGCAGTTCTCCGACGCCACGCTCAAGCTCGTGCCGGCTGTGCAGGCTGGCATCATCGACGTGATCCTGGGCTCGACGTTCACCGAGCTCGCGCCGCCAGTGCCCACGTCCGTCGCGTCGATGAACTCGCTGTCCAGTGAGTACGGCGGGATCACGGCCACGGCCCGATGCCGCAACAGCGCCTTCTACGGGTATTTTGACCACCCGCGACCCGGTCACGCCGATATCTGCGCCTGCTGACTCAGCACGGCAAACGAATAGGCGGGCAGATTCGGGATTCATCGCTAATTAGCGCGCATAGTGCAAGGGGTTTTTGCGTTCGAGATAGAGTTGTATTCGTTATCCACATTCTGTGCAGCGCATTGTTGATAGAAATTTCACGGCCGGTCTCAAGGCGCGCGATCTGATGCGGCGGGAGCTCAGCCCGTGCCAGCGCGGGACCCTGGCCTGCGGAAGGAGGAGCGGAACGCGGAGCGCACCCATGCGGTCAGTAGGGTGGAGGTCGTTGAGTCGCTCCGACGCCATCGGACGGCCTTGTGATCGCGAGCCGCACATGTGAGCGTCGGTCAGCGGGCTAGAGTGGGTCAATCGGGAGCAATTGCTTCGAGGGTTCCCAGCAGGAGGCCACAGCATGTATCCCCAGCA
>JASHXW010000535.1 GCA_030043395.1 Streptosporangiaceae bacterium | reverse complement strand
GCGCTGTTCGAGTACGAGTTCCTCGCGCTCGAGCACTGGGAGAACGCGGTCGTCGGCGCGCAGGTTGCCGCCCACAACATGCTGCACGAGGGTCCAGACCGGCGGCCGCACGCCTGCGTTCCTACGTTCTGGTCGGTGCAATTCGGCACGAACATCAAGTCGGTGGGCGTTCCGTCCCTCGGCGCGGAGATCTTGGTGACTCAGGGTTCGCTGGCCGACGCCCGGTTTGCTGCCGTCTACCTGGACGACGGCAGGGTGGTTGGCGCGGTCACCTTCAACCAGGGCCGTTACCTGGAGTATTACCGGCACTTGATCGAGCAGGCCGCGCCCGCGCCCGAGCCGATCGGGCAGGCGGCTGGCAACGTGCCGCAGGACGCCGGGTTCCCCGATCCGTCGATCCCCTACACCGGGCCGACGGTCATCGTCACGGGCCGGTCACCCACCAGCATGCAGGCACAGCGGGTCCCGTCGGATCGCGCGCAGCAGGTGCCGCCGGCCAGAGCCAGCTCGGAGGGCTGAGCAGTGAGCGTTGACGCCAAGATCATGCACCGAGTCGCTGACCAGGCGAACCGGGCGAACCCGTGGCCGCTGTTCGAGGAACTGCGCAGCGAGCGGCTCGTCCAGCTCGACGAGCACAATTACGCGGTCGGGCGTTACGACGACGTGCTGGCGCTCTTGCACGATCCCAGGATCAGTTCCAATCCGCACGGGCTTACCGACCGGGACGGCGCGATCCTCATCGACCCGCTGCCCTTCATCAACACCGATCCGCCGGTGCACGACAACCTGCGCTGGGAAGCGACCAGGTTCTTCGGCCCGCCGGAAAATCCGAGCTTGGTGTCGGACCAGGAGGCGGCCATTCGCCGGCAGATTGACGCACTGATCGACGCCTTTCCGCAGTCCGGGGAAGTGGACATCGTCGACGACTTCGCCTACCCGCTTCCGGTGGCGGTGATCTGCCGCCTGCTGGGCGTTCCCCCGCAGGACGAGCCTCAGTTCAAGCAATGGGCGGAGATGGCGGTCGGCGGGCTGGACGCCCGTAATCTCGCCGATTCCGACGAGGCGGTGAAACGCAAGCAAGAAGGTCTCCTGGCGCTCGGTGGTTACCTGGGCGAGCTGGTCGCGAAGCACCGGTCCTCGCCCGACGGGTCGATGCTGTCCGGCCTGGCCAATGACCACGGACCGGAGGCGATGAGCGACAAGGACTTGCCGGTGACCGGCGTCCTGCTGCTCATCGCTGGCCACGAGACCACCGTGAACCTGATCGCCAACGGGATGCTGACGCTGCTGCGCAACCCGGACGCGCTGGCCCGGCTCAAGAGCGAGCCGGAGTGGGTCACTCCCGTCGTCGAGGAGTTGCTGCGCTTCGAGCCCCCGGTGCAGTACTTGCCCAACCGGAACGCGGCGAACGACATCGCCCTCGAAGGCCGCGTCATACCGAAGGGATCCCGCGTTTCGCTACTCATCGCCGCAGGCAACCGGGATCCGCGCCGCTTCACCAATCCCGACAAGTTCGACCCGGACCGGCCCGACAACGAGCACCTGGGCTTCGGCAGCGGCGTGCACTACTGCTTCGGGGCGCCACTGGCCAGGCTCGAGGTCGACCTCGCGCTCGTGGCGCTGGCGAGCCGGCTGGAGAACCCCAGGCTGATCGAGGACCCGCCACCCTACCGGCCGAGTCCCGTATTGCGCGGCCCGCGCCACCTCCGAGTGGCCTACGACGCGATCGTGAGCTAGCTGGGCAAGTTCGGCTGGCGCCGCAATTGACCGCCAGCTGCACCGGTGGGCTTGTCAGCCCGCATCTGTTACTTGAGTGTTATCTAGAACGCCAACCGGGCTGCTTGCGACCGGCGTGTCTGATCAGACGGGGTGCCCAAGGCGGCCCGAGGAGCGTGCGTTGCGGCAGAGCAGGGACTTTGAGGAGTTCTACCAGGCCAACTACGTTCGGCTGGTACTGATCCTCAGCGCGATACTTGGCGACCGGCTTGAAGCCGAGGACGCCGCTCAGGAAGCATTCGCTCGCGCCCTGGCCCGCTGGCCCAGGATCAGCGGCTATGACCTTCCAGAGATGTGGGTCAGGAGGGTGGCATTGCGGGTAGCTGTCGACTCGCACCGGAGATGGCGTCGCAGGAAAGACGCCTCCGAACGGCTCCAGGCGCTGAGGGTCACAAGCCAGGCTGAGCCTTCCGATGCGCTGGCCTTCACCGCGCTCGGCAAAGCGCTCATGCTGCTACCTCTCCGCGAGCGCGAAGTGCTGATCCTTCATTACGTCGCAGACATGCCGGTCGATCGCATCGCCGCTGATCGTGGCCTGCCCGCTGGGACCGTCAAGGACCGTCTGGTCGCTGGTCGACGCCGGCTGGAGCGCGAACTCGCAAAGTCCCAGGAGGAGGCTCGAGATGGATGACGAGGAGCTGAGGGCGCGCCTGAACGGGCTGCTGCGGGCTGTCGACCCGGTCCATCTTCCGCCCATCGCCGCGATCAGGCGGCGGCTGCGTATCAGGCGGGCGACTCAGGCGACGGCGGGGGCGCTAGCCTGCGCCTGCATCGTGATTGCCGCGGTACTCGCGCGCGGTGCGGCAGGCCCGGCGGGTCCAGTAGGACCATCGCACGGCGGGCCGCCGGGAGTAGCACCGCCCTGCGCGAGCCATGACCTGGCAATCCGGTGGATCGGAAGGGTTCCTACCAAGGCTGTGTCCATTGAGCCGCTGCCCGAGACCTTCCTGCTCGGACTGCGCAATACGGGGCATGCCGCGTGCTCGCTCAAGGGCTGGCCACGCCTGGTCATGACCCGGCAACCGCCGAATAGCTCCCTCTCGAATGGAACGCTCAGCACGCTCGTCCCGCCGCAGGCCAAGGGAACGACGAGCAGAGTGGTCGATCCGACCCGGGTCCTCCTCAGCCGCGGAGCGAGCGCCGTATCCGCCGTGACGGTTTCCTATGCGCCTCACCTGACTGGCTGTGTCCAAACCAGCTGGAGCGTGAGCTCGCCTATAGCTGAGTCTCCCCTTCAAGCGCTCCGTGGCGGCCCGCGACTGATCTGCGCGTACAGCGCAGTGACGGTGTCGCCGGTTTATCCGGCAGGCGTGCCGCTTAGCCGGAATTACCCACGGTCGGTGAACGCTGCCTCACCAGCCTCACCTGCGTATCCCCTGCCGGCGAAGGCCGCCGGGCCCGGAGCCGCGCCGTACTTCGTGACAATCGATCAGGCTAGGGCGCCGGCGCCGGTCGTCGTGCACGCCTGGCGGACCGGCAAGGTTATCGCTACTATCCAGCCGCCCGCGCGGTCTGGCGGGTTCATCGGAGTCGCAGGAACGGGCAGCGATACGAGCTTCGTCCTGGCTGCGGGCACCATCCGCACCCGGTTCTACCAGCTCATCCTGCTGAACGGAAAGGCACAGCCGCTTGTCCCGCTGCCGGTGCCGTCCATCGCGGCGCTGGGGTCGTTCGCGATATCGACCAACGGAACCGATCTGGCGCTGGCCCTGGCGGCCACTGGCGGGACGGCCAGGATCGAGGTTGTCTCCCTGGTCAACGGATCGACCCGGACCTGGAAGTCACGGACACGCGGCGCGGTCACCGGGCTGACCTGGGCGGGCAACGTCAACCTCGCCTTCACATGGAACGCCACGGCCACCTCAGGTTCGGCGGCCGCCCAGTCCGGCCTGCGGATTCTCGACACCGGTAGATCCGGCGGCGATCTGCTGAGCTC
Organism: Streptosporangiaceae bacterium; assembly: GCA_030043395.1. Next base: position 389 of record JASHXW010000535.1, on the reverse strand, counting down.
CAAGCTGCTCATCCCGGCCAGTGTGCGCTTTGGCTCGCTGAGCGGGATCGCCTATCCGCTCGCCAGCGCGGACGGCACGGCGGTCTTCGCGACCATGACCTCGCACGCAGGCGGCAACGCTAAGGCGGCGGTTGTCCAGTTCTCGGGGACCACCGGCCGCCCGCTCAGGCTGATCGCTCCTCCGGTCGGCGAGTCCGGGTTCGGCACATGGTGCGGCGCGCTCTGGTCCGATCCGTCGGGCAGTGCAGCACTGGCGGCCTGCCGCGTCCAGGGCGAAGAGCTTGATGGCAGTTTCAAGGCCGTCAACCTGCACTTCCCCGCGCCGAACCTCTCGGCAGGCCCGGACTTCTTTGCCTGGTGAGCCGTCCTGCCCGCGTCACCCAGGCGTC
>JASHXW010000045.1 GCA_030043395.1 Streptosporangiaceae bacterium | reverse complement strand
CAAGGTGGGCGAGCAGGCGGTCAGGGTTGTGTTCCTCGGCGTGGGCGACCAGTCCGCGCCCGCGCTGCGCAGGGCGGGTGGTGAGCTTGGCAGGCTGCTGAGGCCTGGCGAGAGCGCTGTCGCATCGGTCGTCGGCCAGCGCGCAGGCCAGGTCGGTGCATTCACCGAAGGCGTGCTGCTCGGCTCATACCGGTACTCGCTGAAGTCAGCGCAGGGCAGCGACACGGCGAAGGGCACGACACTGCGCCTGCTGCTGCAAGGTGGTGGCGGCGCGGTGCGCGATGCCGGGTCCGCGATCGAGCGGGCAGCCATCTTCGCGACAGCCGTGGCTCTGGCCAGGGACTTGTCGAACACCCCGTCGATGCAGAAGTCCCCGCAGTGGCTCGCTGACGCGGCAGCGGAGATCGCGACCGGGTCCGGCCTTGGGCTCCGGGTGCGCGACGAGCGTGAGCTTGCCGAAGGCGGGTTCGGTGGCCTGATGGCTGTCGGTTCAGGCTCGGCCAGGCCGCCGCGCCTGATCGAGCTCAGCTACTCGCCCCAGGGAGCCAGCAGGCACGTCGTGCTGGTGGGCAAGGGCATCACGTTCGACAGCGGTGGCTTGTCGCTCAAGCCCAACGACGGCATGAAGACGATGAAGACGGATATGGCCGGCGGTGCCGCGGTCATGGCCGCCATGTCCGCCCTGGCCAGGCTTGGGGTCACGGCCAGGGTCACCGGCCTGGTGGCGGCGGCCGAGAACATGCCATCTGGCTCGGCGTACCGGCCGGGTGACGTCCTCACGGTATACGGCGGCCGCAGCGTCGAAGTGCTCAACACCGACGCCGAGGGGCGGCTGGTTCTCGCCGACGCCCTTGCCTACGCCGCCGCTGAGCTTGCCCCTGACCAGGTCATCGACCTGGCTACGCTGACCGGCGCAGCCCGCGTCGCGCTCGGCGGTAGCCTGGCGGCGCTGTACGCGACCAGCGACGAGCTGGCATGCGATCTGCTCAGGGCGGGCGAGGCGAGCGGGGAGAGGCTCTGGCGGATGCCCTTGCCTGATGACTACCGCAGCGCGCTGGACTCCCCGGTGGCTGACTTGGCCCATGTCTCCCGGGACGACATCGGGGCAGGCTCCGTCGTGGCTGCGCTGTTCCTTCGCGAGTTCGCCGGCTCGTCGCCCTGGGCGCACCTGGATATCGCCGGGGCCGCGCGGCGCACGGCCGACGACGGCGAGATCAGCGCGGGCGCGACCGGATTCGGCACCAGGGTGCTGCTTACCTGGCTAGCCAGCGGTTCGCCCGCCTGACCTGGCCACTCAGGCCGGGCGCTTGACCGCCGCGAGCAAGCCGCCGCCGAGTGGCAGCATCAGCGGGACGAGGCCTTCGTCGGCGCTAACCAGTTCCCGCAACTCGCCGACGGCGGCCGTGTCCGGATCGCGTAGCAGGATGTTCGCACCCTGGTCGGTCCACAGGGCGTTGTCGAATGCCACGATCCCGCCAGGGCGGAGCAGGCGCAGCGCGGCCGAGAGGTACTCCGGGTACTCGCGCTTGTCCGCGTCGCAAAACACCAGGTCGTAGGCGCTATCAGCCAGCCTGGGCAGGACCTCGAGCGCCCGGCCGGTGATCAGCCGGTACCGGCTGGCGGGGAAGCCCGCAGCCAGGAAGACGGTCCTGGCCAGGCGGTGATGCTCCGGCTCAGGGTCGACGCTGGTCAGGACGGACCCGTTGCGCATGCCGCGCAGCAGCCAGATGCCCGACACGCCGAATCCGGTCCCGATCTCGACGACCGCCTTCGCCGAGATAGCGCTCGCCAGGAAGCGCAGCGCTGCTCCAGTGTGCGCCGCCACCGGCACGGCGCCGCCGATCTGCTCGGCGTTCGCCCGCGCCGTCAGCAGCGGCTCGTCCTCGGTGGCGAACTCGTCGAGGATTCCGGTGACGTCTGAGCGAAAAATGTCGGCCTCCGGTAGCGTCGAGATGAACCTCCCCGCGCCGCAGCCTAACCTCAGCGGAGGTCAGCCGGGAACAGGCCAGGCCGGCCATACGTTGACCGTTTGCAGCAGTTGGTGGTGCGAAGGCCACTGGCGGCTGTACGCGGGACGACAGGACGCGAGCATCGGCGATAGGACGCGGACAGCTTGGCACAGGAGCGCGCGAGGGAACTGGTGCAGACTGAGGCAGCAGGCGAGGCTGGGCCAGGTCAGGAGCCAGCAGCGCAGTGGACCCCACCGAGCTGGGAAGAAGTGGTCAGGGACCACTCTGCCCGGGTGTACAGGCTCGCGTACCGGCTGACCGGCAATAGCCACGACGCCGAGGACCTCACCCAGGAAGTCTTCGTCCGCGTGTTCAGGTCCCTGCCCAGCTACACGCCTGGGACCTTCGAGGGCTGGCTGCACCGCATCACCACGAACTTGTTCCTCGATATCACGAGGCGGCGGCAGCGCATCCGCTTCGAGGGCCTGGGCGAGGAGACCGCCGCCAAGCTCAGCGGAATCGAGCCGACGCCGTCGCAGGCCTTCGATGCTCGGCACCTGGACCATGACGTGGCCGCCGCGCTCGCCGACCTGCCGCCGGAGTACCGGGCCGCGGTCGTCCTGTGCGACATCGAGGGGCTGACCTACGAGGAGATCGCCGACGCGCTGGACGTCAAGCTCGGGACGGTGCGCAGCCGGATCCACCGCGGGCGCGCGCAGCTGCGCACCGCCCTCGAGCATCGCAGGCCCAGGCACGCCGCGCCCGCCACCGAAGCACCGTCCAGCGAACCGCCGGCCACAGGGACAGCAAGCACTGCTGCAACGGCACAGACCAAGGCGGCGGCTCACGACGTGGCGAAGGCGATGGCTGGTGAGGTCGGTGCGTCATGAGCCATTTGGGACGCTGGCTTTCCGCGCTGATCGACGGCGAGCTTGACCCGGTCGAGCGCGATCGGGTCCTGAACCACCTGGCTGGGTGCCAGCCGTGCCTGCATGAGGCAAACGCCATGCGGGCGCTCAAGCGGCGGCTCACGGCGCTCGGTGAGGCGGAGGGGTCGGATACCGCCATCGCCAGCCGGCTGCTCGAGCTGGCCCGCGGTGATCACCAGCCCAACGACAGCGACGAGCCGTGGGCGCCGCTACCCGCCGGGCGCTCGTCACATGCTCGCTCCCGGCATCCGCTACCGGCCTGGCTGATGTACGCCGGGATGACCGGGACGGCAATCGTGGTGTTCGGCTTCGCCGCCTTCCTGCTCGGTAGCGGGCAGGACGACCCGGCGCCCAAGGTCACGCCGTCGGTCGACTCGTACTTGCTCCAGCACTACTACGACACTGGCGTCGAGCCGGCGGGCGAGCTCGGATCGGGTGCCTCTGGCCCGAACCTCGATAATCCAGCCATGCTCGACATCGGCCAGCCTGGCACGAGCCAGGCCCAGCCCGCCCAGCCGGACGGCGCTGTGATCGGTGGCCAGTACTTCGTCGGCCAGCTCGTCACCGGCCAGTCCGGTCCGCAGGTCGCGGCCGACCAGGCCTCTTCCGGGTCAGGTTCCTCTGGCTCGATGGCGGCTTCAGCCGGATCGGCTGCTGGCACGCCAGCACCGACGGCCACCGCGCAGATTCCTGGCTCGCCGATCACCGGCGGCAGCCACGCGGCGCGTCCCACTCAGTAGCCGTCATGATCTGGCTCTACTGGAGGCGCGTCAGGCTTGTCGTCCTCAAGGTGGGCGTCGCGGTCGGGGCGATCACGGCGCTGTCAGCCCTGGTCGTCGCGCTCGGGGACACCAGCGGAACGTACATCCCGCAGTCCGGCCGGCTGCCCGAGGCGCTGCCGCGGCACAAGCTCCCCGCTCCGCACAGTGACGCGCCTGCGGCCAAGCGAGGCCTGCTGCTGCTGAGCGCGGCGGCTTCGGCATGCCAGTCGATCTCCTATCACGGCGTGCAGATGGTGGCATGGTCGAATGAGAGCGGCTCGCAGTCGTACCTGATCGAGGTCTGGCACCGGTCCGGGCAGCCGGAGCTTGCGGAGGGCGACGACGACGGCGACGACCGGGTGCCCGGAGTGACCGCCAGCAACGACGTGGCTGTCGGCGTCCTGACCATCTCGACGCGGATGGTGAACCTGCTCCGAGCGAACTACCTGATCGAGTACGCCGGAACCGGCACCTCGAGCGATCGCCCTGCCGTGATCGTCGCGGTCTGGCGGCGCGACGGAACCCTGGCGGCACGTTACTGGCTTGACCGGATGACCGGCTTGCCGTTGCGGCGGGAGATGTTCGACTCCCACGGGCGGCTAGTCAACGAGGGCGCCTTCATCTACCTGGATATCGGCAGCAGCAAGATCGGCCTAGTGCCGTCAGCGCAAGCGCGACAGTGGAGCGAGCAGCCGACCGCGCCTGTGCTGGCCTCCCTGCGCAGGCGCGGGTGGACGGTGCCGAGCGTCCTGGCCGGGAACCTGACCTTGGTCGGTATTACCCGCACCGGGACCCGTTCGGGACCGGTACTCGATGCCTCCTACTCCGACGGGCTGTCGGTGGTGTCGGTATTCATCCAGCGTGGCGTGCTGCCAGCGGCGCTCCCTGGCTGGCGGCCGGCCAGGATCAGCGGGCTGCCCGTCTACCGCACGCAGTCCGCTGGCCTCGGCGAGCGCGGCCTGGTGTGGTCTGCGGGCGGCTTCGTCTACACGGTGATCGCGGACGCGCCGCCTGACACGGTCGCCAACGTCGTCGGCGAGCTGCCACATGACCACAATGTGGGAATCTGGCAGCGGGTGATTCGTGGCCTGAAGCGGATCGCTTCCTGGTTCGACCCATTCGGTTGACCCGCTAGGGGCCTGCGGCGGTTACGCTAGTTATAGCTGGCCCCGCTGGCCGTGATCCCGACTGCAGGAGCGCGATCGGTTTGTTCGACCTCTCCATCACCAAGCTGCTGATCCTCGGCGTGCTTGCCATGCTGATCTTCGGGCCCGAGCAGCTGCCGAAGATCGCCGCTCAGGCTGGCGGCATGCTGCGGGACCTGCGCAAGCTCGCCGAAAAGGCGCGTGACGACCTGACCGAGGGCCTGGGCCCTGAGTTCAGCGAGTTCGACTTCAACGACCTCAACCCCAAGCACTTCGTGCGCAAGCACCTGCTCGACGACGACAGCTTCGGGTGGACCAACGGTTCGCAGATCCCGGCGGACGATTCAGACGCCTTCGCCGGCTTCGGTGGCGAACTGGTGCCAGGCGAGGTACCGCCGTACGACGGCGAGGCAACCTAGCCCGTCGCGGCTCAGACTGGCGTTAGGCCAAGCTGGCGGCCGGCCAGGCTCCGCGACCTAGCGCCGATCAGGCCAGCGATCCTGCTGAGCTCCACGGCCGCGGGCGCATCCGGCTCGCCGAGCACGAGCGGAAGGCCAGAGTCCCCGGCCTCGCGCAGCAGCAAGTCGATCGGCACCTCACCAAGCAGCGGTACCTCCGCGCCGGTCAGGCGGGTCAGCGCGTGCGCGACGGCCTGGCCGCCGCCCTTGCCGAACACCTCGACCCGCTCGCCGCAATGCGGGCACGGCAGGAACGCCATGTTCTCGATGACGCCCACCACGCGCTGATGAAGCTGACTGGCCAGTGATCCCGCGCGCTCGGCCACTTCGGCGGCCGCCATCTGCGGCGTCGTCACCACGATCAGCTCGGCGCCGGGGATCAGGTGCCCGGCGGAGATCGCGATGTCGCCGGTGCCCGGTGGGAGATCGAGCAGCAGGACATCTAGGTCACCCCAGTAGACGTCCGCGAGGAACTGCTGCAGCAGCCTGTGCAGGATCGGCCCGCGCAGTGGCAGCGGCTCGTTGCCCTTCTTCAGCATCCCGCTCGAGATGGCCTTCACCCCGTGCGCGACGGGCGGCATGATCATCTGCTCCACCTGCGTCGGGCGCGCGGTCACGCCGAGCATCCGTGGCACTGAATGGCCGTAGATGTCGGCGTCGAGCAGGCCGACCTTCTGTCCGCTCACCGCAAGCGCGGCCGCGAGGTTGACCGTCACTGACGACTTGCCGACTCCGCCCTTGCCGCTCGCAACGGCGTAGACCTTGGTCAGCGACGCCGGACTGGCGAACGGGATCTCGCGCTCGGGCTTGCCGCCCCGCAGCTTGCCCTGCAGTTCCTGACGCTGCTGGTCGCTCATCACGTCAAGTTCGACGCGAACCTTGGTGACACCGGGCAACTTGCCTACCGCCGCCTGCACGTCGCGGGTGATGGTGTCACGAAGCGGGCAGCCCGAGACTGTCAGCCAGACATCGACCCGGACTGACCCTGCTGGCCCGACCTCGACTGCCTTGACCATGCCCAGGTCAGTAATGGGCCGCCGGATTTCCGGGTCCTGAACGCTTCCGAGCGCTTGCAAGACCTGCTCGGTGCTCGGAGCCTGGCTCCCGGCGGTGCTCTCTGGCAGCGATGTGGTGGACATGGGCCCATGCTAGAAGGCCCGGCGGATATCTCCGAACGTCCGCCGTCCGCTACCGCTCGCGCTCGAGCCGAGGCAGACTGGGGTCTGGCATAGTCGCCGAGCCTGAGGGCGTGCCATGGGCCTGACCTGGAGGGACCTGGTGTCGTCCCTCGCCGTCGTCGTGATCGTCTTCGCCTATGCGATTTTCCGTAACGGGTTCCCGTTCCCGCTGCTGTCTAGCGAGTCGGCTACTAGCGCCGTGGTGCTCGCGCTGTGCGCTGGTTGCGCGGTCGCGGCAGCCGGCGACCTGCATACCAGGCCGTTGCCGCTCTCAGGCGTGATCTGCAGGAAAATCACGACGGTCCTTGGCACGGTCGCCCTGGCCGCAGGGCTAATCGCAGTGCTCTTCGGTAACGAGCACTCCCTGGAGATCCTCGTCGGTACCACGATCATGCTCTGGGCGACTGGGACCTTCTATCACGTGCTGAGCATGGAACCGCAGGAGTGAGCGGGCGAGATCGCTGGGCGTTTATGTCCGGCCCTGGCGGAGCATCGTACTAGGCGGGTGCGGCGATCGACCGGGGGAACGATGGTAGCGATTGACCTGACCTGCCCTCGTTGCGGCAGTATCGCCACACCGCCCAATGCCTGGTCCAGTAGCTGGCGCTGCGGGATGCACGGCGACATCTACCCCCTCAGGCAGGTGCACAGGCTGTCTGCGCAGGGCCTGGCTGGCCTGACGCGCAAGGCCGCAGTGCCGGTTATGGTGCCCTGGCCGCTTCCTGAGGGCTGGCTGGTCACCGGCTTCGCCGCCGCGGGCGACGAGCGCAGCGGAACCAGGGGGGCTGCTGTGGCGCTGTCCGGGCCCAACCCGGTCGGCGGTCCCGCTGAGATGCTGCTGATCTGCGAGGAACTCGGGGTCGGCCTTGGCGCCTACTGCGCGGCGATCGACGGCCTTGATCCCGGCAGTAACTTCCCGTCGAGCTCACCGCAAGCTCAGGTCGAGTACGGCAACCATGAGTTCCCCCTCTGGCACGTCGACGCTCCGGGCAGCGCGGCGTTCGTCGGCGAGGTGATGGGAAGCTGGCTGTGGATCCTGCTCTGGCCCGACACCGCCGGGACGCTGCTCGTCGAGTCGCTGCGGCTACTTGACCTGCGCGACCCTGGCCAGGAACTCGACCTCCCGTTCGGGGCTCGCTCGCCCCGCCTGCCGGGCTGAGGGGGCTACAGTCGCCTGGTGCGCGCCGACCTGCACTGCCACACCTCGGCATCGGACGGGACCAGGCCGCCGGCCGAAGTAGTCGCGCGAGCCGCGGCCGCCGGCGTGGACGTCCTGGCGATCACCGATCACGACACGGTCGCCGGCCTCGCCGAGGCGAGCTCGGCCCTGCCGCATGGCCTGAGCCTGATCTCAGGCATGGAGCTGTCCTGCCGCCGTGACGGGCGCAGCGTGCACATGCTCTGCTACCTGTTCGATCCCGATAACGCCGAGCTGGCCGAGCAGTGCCGCGCGATCAGGGAGAGCCGGGTGCATCGCGCCAGGGAGATGGTGGCCAAGCTCGCCGAGCTTGGCGCCCCGGTCTCCTGGGAGCAGGTGAGCGCTCTCGCCGGGGACGGGGTGGTCGGCCGGCCGCACATCGCGCGGGCGATGGTCGCCAGCGGGGTCGTCGGCTCCGTCGACGAGGCGTTCACGCCGGCGTGGATCGCGCCCGGCGGCCGCGCGCACGTGCGCCGCTACGCGCTGGACCCGGAGCGGGCCATTGGCCTGGTACACGCGGCCGGCGGGGTGACCGTCCTGGCTCATCCGCTCGCCGCGACCCGCGGCTGGGCGATTCCCGAGCTGCTCATCACCGACCTTGCGGCGGCCGGGCTCGACGGCATCGAGGTGGCGCACCCCGACCACGATCTCGCGCAGCAGGACCACCTGCGCGCGCTGGCCGCCAGGCTCGACCTGGCTGCCACTGGCGGCAGCGACGATCACGGTGAGCTGACCGGAGACCGGATCGGCTCGCAGACGACCGAGCCCGAGGATCTCGAGCAGCTGCTCGCGGCGGCGTCAGGAACGCCAGTCATCACCAGATGACCGACGGCCGGGCTAATGTTGACCGGGCTAGTCCATGTTGACCGGGCTGGTCCGCAACTTCCCTAGCTGGAAAGGCAGGGCGTCATGGACGCGAGGATCGACCGGGTCGCCGGAGCGGTCAACACCTGGATCGTCGGCGACGACGACGAGGTGATCGTCATCGACCCCGGCGAGTCGGCGGAAGAAGTGCTCAGGGTCGTCGGCGACCGTGACGTGCTCGCCGTGATCTGCACCCATGGGCACTCCCGGCACGTCGCGGCCGCCTTCGAGGTCGCCAAGCGCGACGATGCCCCGGTGGCCGTGCACGCCTCTGAGCGGATTGCCTGGCGCGACGCCCACCACGCCACCCAGCCCGACATCGAGATCGAGGACGGCGGCGTGTTCGAGGTGGCAGATGTCTCGCTCGAGGTCATCCACGCCGCCGGGCACACGCCAGGCTCGGTGTGCTTGTACAGCGAGGAACTACAGGTGCTCTTCAGCGGCGACGCCATCACGAGCACCGGGCCTGTCCCGCACGAAGGCGACTTCACCGACTTCTCCCGTCAGCTCAGCGCGATCGGCGCCGGCGTGCTAACGCTGGACGGCAAGACCAGGGTCCTGCCCGGGCACGGCGAGGAGTTCAAGGTGGCCGATGCGGAGCGGCGTTTCGACACCTGGGTCTCGGCTGGCCCGGAAAGGCTGCTCCAGGATTACGACGATTAGCCCCAGGGACGGCGACTGCGCGGGGGGAGCCGTTAGCGCCTAGAAGGACGATGGAGCGCGCAAGTGGAGCAGCTTGGCTTCGAAGGGATGCCACGACGGCTTTACCCGTGCACGCCAAGTCGTCTGCGGGCGTGGCTGGACTGCCCGCGGCGCTACCGGATGACCTACCTGGACCGCCCGCCACCGCCCAAGGGACCGCCGTGGGCGCACAACAGCCTCGGCGCCAGCGTGCACAACGCGCTGGCCGGATGGTGGCGGCTGGCGCGACCGGAGCGTTCGGTCGCGGGGGCCGGGTCGCTGCTCGAAGCCGGCTGGCTGACTGACGGTTTCGCCGACGACGCGCAGTCGGCCGAGTACATGCGAAGCGCCAAGGCGATGGTGCAGGAGTACGTGGCGCGGCTGGACCCTGGCCGTGAGCCACTCGGGGTCGAGCGGACCGTCGCGGCTAAGACCAGCGTGATCACCTTCTCTGGCCGGATCGACCGGCTTGACGACCGCGACCTAGACTCCGGGCGCGAGCTTGTCGTCGTCGACTACAAGACCGGCCGCAGCCGGCTGACCGTCGACGACGCGCGATCCTCGCTCGCTCTTGCCCTGTACGCGCTGGCGGCCGGGAGGGTGATGCGCCGGCCGTGCCTGGCGGTGGAACTGCACCACCTGCCGAGCGGTGAGGTGCTGCGCTGGGACCATACGCCCGCCTCGCTGGAACGCCAGCTCAGCCGGGCCGAGGACATCGCCGGGGAGTGTTCGACCGCGGACGAGCGGTTCCGCTCAGATCCGGAGTCTGGCAGGGGCGACGATGTCTTTCCGCCGAACCCGGGCACGTGGTGCTCCTGGTGCGACTTCCGTGCCGCGTGCGAGGAAGGACGCGCTGCCGCTCCGCAGCGCCGCCCCTGGGACGCGCTGGCGGCACAGGACACTCAGTGGGCGGACTCGGCGTGATTCCAGAACGAGCTGAGCATCGCTGCCGTGGTCTCCGGCGCCTCGACGGCAGGTGAGTGGGCGGCGCCCGGTATGCACACGCGTTCCGCGCTGAGCCGCTTGGCCATCATGTCCTGGACGTCCGGTGGCCACGCGTCGTCGTTCTCGCCGTAGCTGACGAGCTTGGGTATCTGGTCAAGCGCGGCGAGCTCGCTCGTCCGGTCGGGGCAGTCGAGCAGGTGCCCTGCCATCTCCGCGAGCCCGAGCGGGCAGCTGCGCAGCGTCCGCTCGGCGAGGAAGCTGATGATGTCCTCTGGCGTGCCGTCGGCCTCAGCCTCCGGCTTGAGCCGGGTGGCCCAGACCTCGGCGATCATCGGCCGTAGCTTCTCGGCATCACCGGCCGCCGGTTCAAGGTAGCTGAGCAACTCGGTGAGGATCTGCGCCCGCAGGCCGCCGATCGTCCCTGGTCCTGAGCTGAGCAATGTCAGGGAGAGGAAGGACTGCGGGTGCTCAAGCACCGCCTGCCGGGCGACGAGCCCGCCGAAGGAGTGGCCGAGCAGGTGCACTCGCCCGCCGTTGCCCGGCGCGGTGGATGCGACGGTCGCGGCCACCGCGATCACGTCCGCGCCCAGGCGGTCCATCGCGTAGCCGCTGGCATTCGCGGCCGGCGGTGACTGGTACTGCCCGCGCTGATCTATCGCGACGACTGTGCGCCCGGCGGCTGCGAGCGTCTCGAGGACGGACAGGAAGTCTTCCTTGCTACCCGTGTAGCCAGGGACGAGCAGAGCCGGCTGGCGCTCGCGAACTCCGCTCGCGGGCTCGCCCACGAGAGCGGCGAAGCGACCGCGCGACGTCTCGATCTCCGTCGGCGTCACGTGGTGCGGTATGCGCAGCGTGCGGGGAGTGCTCACGGCTTGGCAGCCTACCTATCCCGGGGTGGCCGGGACGGCCAGCAAGGGAAGTTACTGGGCCGAAGGGGGCGGCATTGGCCTGCCACCGCGAGTGCGGCGCCGCCGCTGCTGCTGCCTTGGCTTGGCTGTCGCGTCGCGCTCGCCCGCTCCCGCCCCGGCTGCCGAGCGCGCGTTCGCTGACCGGGCGCCGCCCGAGCGCTGGCTGCCTGAGTGCTGGCTGCTGGAGTGCTGGCCCGCTGGCCGCTGGCCGTGGCCGCGGCTCCGGCCGCCTGCGGGCGCGGATCGCTTTCCCGAGCGGGTCTTTCCGGTCTCGCCGATGTCCTCCAGATCTTCGGCCTCCAGGCCGGCCCGTCCGCGCCTGGCCTGGGGCAGCGAGCCAGCGGCTCCTGCCGGGATGCCGAGCGCCTCGTACAGGTGCGACGAGGTCGAGTAGGTCTCGACTGGCTCTGGCTGGCCGAGCTTCAGCGCGTCGTTGATCACCTTCCACCTGGTCAGGTCCTGCCAGTCGACGAACGTCACGGCGACCCCGGTGCGCCCGGCACGGCCGGTCCGGCCGATCCGGTGCAGGTACGCCTTCTCGTCCTCGGGGCACTCGTGGTTCACCACGTGAGTGACGTCGTCGACGTCCAGTCCGCGGGCCGCGACGTCGGTGGCGACCAGCACGTCCACCTTGCCATTGCGGAAGGCGCGCAGTGCCCGCTCACGCTGGCTCTGGCCGAGGTCGCCGTGCACCGCCGCGGCGGCGAAGCCGCGGTCGGCGAGCTCAGCGGTTACCTGGTCGCAGGCGCGGCGAGTGCGGCAGAAGACGATGGTGAGCCCGCGGCCCTCGGCCTGCAGGACGCGCGCGAGCACCTCGATCTTGTCGAGCTGATGGGCGCGGAAGACGTGCTGGTCGGTCGTCGGCACATGGGCGGGCTCGTCGTGATGCTCGGCCCGGATGTGCGTCGCGCGCCGCAGGTGCCTCCTGGCCAGCGTGACGATCTCGGACGGCATGGTGGCCGAGAAGAGCATCGTCTGCCGGCTGGCCGGCGTAAGCCGCAAGATTGCCTCGACGTCGGGCAGGAAGCCAAGGTCGAGCATCCGGTCGGCTTCGTCGAGCACGAGGATGTCGACCCCCGACAGGTCGAGCTGGCGCTGCCGGGAGAGGTCGAGCAGCCGGCCGGGCGTCCCGACGACCACGTCGACGGTCGCGAGGGCCTCGATCTGCGGCTCGTACGCACGCCCGCCGTACAGGGTCACGACGTTGACGTCGCTAGTCGCGGACGCCGTGCGCAGGTCGTCGGCGACCTGGATTGCCAGCTCCCTGGTCGGGACGACGACGAGGGCCCGAGGTGCCGTCGGCTTGCCGCGCGGGGTGTCCAGGATGTGCTGCAGGATCGGGACGCCGAAGGCGAGAGTCTTGCCTGTTCCCGTGCGTGCCTGGCCGATGACATCGTGGCCGTCCAGCGCGATCGGCAAGGTGAGGGCCTGGATCGGGAAGGCCCGGACGATGTCCGCGGCGGCGAGCGCCGCGCAGATGGGCTCGGCGACACCGAAGTCGGCGAATGCCGGTCCGTCGGCCGCGGTGCGCGCGGTCTGCGAGTCGTCAGCCACTACCAGGGACGCCGCGAGCTCCACGCTGGCGGCGAGCTCCAGGTCGGCGACAAGGTCCGCGTCGTCGGACACATCGCCGTGGGTTAGCTCGGCCTCCATCGCGAGTTCCGCGGCGATTGCGATGTCTGGGCTAGTTGCTGACATGTCTGGGTGGTTAGCCGGGTCTGTTACTAGGTCTTGTTGCGTAGTCAGGGCGTTTTCGCCTCCATCAGTGGCCCTGCGGCCGCCGAGCACATGAGCGCACCCGGTCTGGCAGCCACAAGGCGGCAGGTAACTCCACGGGAGGACCGGGCCGTTACGTGAACCCGGACCGCGCCAGCCAGTCCCGCTTGTCGCGAGAACACATGCTGACCGGGTGACCCCGGAGTGAGCTGGCACAGCGTACGAAAGCCGAGACGGTTTTCGTACCGCGCTACGTAAAACAACGCACCTCAGGGGTCTTCGCATTCCGAGATGAGTCTTTTTGAGTCTAGCAAGCACGTCCGACAGCCTCCTGCTACGCCGAGCCGACCAGCGGGACTCGGGTCGTTCTTCCGGGCCGGGCGGCAGTGGCGTTGTTACAGTGCGGATGTGACAGGGGTCAACGAGACCGACCAGAACGAGCAGAGCGGCGTCATCGACCTGCTCGGCCTGCTTGCTTACGCCACTCTTGTGGCCTTCTTCCGGCTCGCCGACGACGCCTCGCTGGCTGTCTCGCTTCCGGACAAGGCAGACCTCGCCAGCATGGCCGTCGCCCAGTTCGGTCACTTCGGCTTGCTCAGGCAGCGGATCACCGAGCTTGGCGCGGAGCCCGAGGAAGCGATGCAGCCGTTCGTGGAGGCAGTCGACGCCTTCCACGCCAGGACTGCGCCGTCGGACTGGCTTGAGAGCCTGGTCAAGGCCTACGTGGGAGACGGCATCGCCGCTGACTTCTACCGCGTCGTCGCCCAGCTGCTTGACGAGCCGACGCACTCGCTCGTGATGACCGTGCTGGCCGACTCCGGGCATGCGCAGTTCGCGATCACGAAAGTGCGCGAGGCGATCCAGGCCGATCCTGCCGTCGCAGGCCGCCTCGCCCTGTGGGCCCGTCGCCTCGTTGGCGAGGCGCTGAGCCAGGCGCAGCGGGTCGCAGTCGACCGGGAACCGCTGGCCAGGTTGCTCGTCGGCGGCTCCGCGGTTCAGCTTGCGGAGATCGGCCGGATGTTCGCCGCGCTGACCGATGCCCATGCGGAGCGAATGGCCGCGCTAGGGCTCGCTGAATGAGCTAGCTACCGAAGCCGATTTGCCGCGGCGTGGTCAGGTCAAGCTCCACGTAGGCGATCTTGTCGGCGGGCACCAGGATCGTCCCGTGCTTGCTGTCGGTCAGCTCGAACACGGTCCCGTCGGACAGGGCCGCCGTCAGGAGCTGCTTGACCTCCTCGGGTGATGCCTCGGTGTCGACGATGAGCTCACGAGGCGCCATCTGTATGCCGATCTTGACTTCCACGCGATCCTCCGGTCGGAAGCTGGGCCGCGGCCGCGCGCGAGGGCCGCTGGCCGCCCGCGCGAGACCAGGCTGGGCTAGTCGTGCGGGCCTTCGGCGGCAAGCGGCCAGCCGCTGATGCCACGCCATGCGAGCCTGGACAGCAAATCCTCGGCGGTGTTCTTGTCGATCGCGCCTTCGCTGCTCAGCCAGTACCGCGAGCTGACTTGGGCCATGCCGACCAGGGCCATGCCCAGGAGCTCTGCCTGGTCGTCCGAGATGCCCGCATCTTCCCTGATGAACTCGCTGACCATCTCAGCGCACTCGTTCATGGCCTGGTCGAGCCGCGCCCTGACGGCAGGCTCGTTGCTCAGGTCGGACTCGAAGACGAGCCTGAAGGCCTCGCCCGGGCCGCTGACGTAGTCGAAGAAGGCACGGAAGGTGGCCGGGACCCGTTCGCGGTTGTCGGTCGTCGAGGCAAGAGCAGCGGAGACAGCTCCGATGAGCTCAGCGACGCTCTCATCGAGCAATGCCAGGTACAGCTCGAGCTTGCCAGGAAAGTGCTGATAGAGGACTGGCTTGCTCACGCCAGCCCGCTCGGCGATCTCGTCCATGGCAGCGCTGTGATACCCCTGAGCGACGAAGATCTCGCGCGCTGCACCAAGCAGCTGCCGGCGCCTGGCCGGTCGGGGCAAGCGCGTGCCGGCCGGCCGAGTGGTCTGCGGGGTCGCGATCACAAGGTTCTCCGATATCATCGGCTGCCTATCGGCGGAGGTCGTCCAGACTGCCTGGCTGCCATCCTACGGCTGAGTAAGGCTTTCGCGGTCACCCAGCATGGCCAAGACGATCACGTCAGGGCTATCTGTAGTCCTCTTCCTCGTCTAGTTCGACGACCCGAGCTTGCTCCGCCGCGTCGGCAGGATCGACTTCAAGCGGAAGTTCCAGGATAAGCTCGGTTTCCTCGATGTCATCGGCACCAGGCACGGCCTCCTGGTTCTGCTCGGCCACATCGGGGAATGGCTCGTCGAGGCCTCTATCGGTCATGTCGCCCCCTTTCGGCGCGCCAGGGCGCACCTTCTCAATGTGGCCGGGATTTTTCGTCCCTCGAACATATTGCCGAATATCTACACTAGAGGAACCCTGGTTGTATCAGTACCCGATCCGCCGGGGTAAGGAGACGACATGCGCAGCATGTGGAAGGGCGGGATCTCTTTCGGGCTGGTCATGATCCCGGTGCGACTGTACTCCGCGACCGAGCAGAAGGACATCTCGTTCCGGCAGGTTCACAGGACTGATGGTGGCCGCATAAAGTTCCGCCGTATTTGTTCCATATGTGGTGAAGAAGTTCCCTATGAAGACGTCGCAAAGGGTTACGAACTGCCCGATGGTGAGATTGTCGTCCTGGACGATGACGATCTCGCTGACCTGCCGCTGCCCTCTACCAAGTCGATCGAGGTCCTGCACTTCACCCCGGCCGAGCAGCTCGACCCGATCTTGTACAACAAGAGCTACTACGTCGAGCCGGAAGGCGCGGGGGCGCGGGCCTACGTCCTGCTCCGCGACGCGCTGGAGCAGTCCGGCAAGATCGCGGTCGCCCAGGTCGCGCTTCGCCAGCGCGAGTCTCTGGCCACCTTGCGCGCCAAGGACGGCGTCCTCGTGCTCGAGACCTTGCTGTGGCCCGACGAAGTCCGGCCGGCGCTGTTCCCGTTCCTTGACCAGGACATCGAAGTGCGGCCGCAGGAGCTGACGATGGCCGCGACGCTGATCGATTCCATGACGTCGGACTTCGACCCGGACGCACACCATGACGGTTACCGGGAAGCCTTGATCGAGGTCGTCGAGGCGAAGGTGCACGGCAGGGAGCTGACCCAGCCGGCACCGCTGGAGATAGCTGCTGGCGAATCCACCAGCTTGGCCGATGCGCTGCGGGCGAGCCTGGCAGCTGCTCAGCAGTCGGCCAAGGCGGTAGGGCCAGCGAAGGCTGTGGAGCCAGCCAAAGCTGTCGAGTCTGGCAGGGCAGGAGACAATGGAGAGAAGGCGATCGGGGGAGCGCCACGCCCGGCCGGTTCCAGCCGGACCAAAGCTAGTTCGGCCAAGACTGGTACGGCGAGAACCGGGCCAGCAAGGGGGGATGCCGCCAAGGCGGACGCCAAATCCAGTTCCGCCAAGGCAAGCCCAGCGAAGAAGCCGACGCGCAAGGCCAGCTGAAGGAGCAGCCGGCTAGCTAACGACGCAGCAGGAGTAACACGGCGCGCTGACGCACCCTGATCGATGCCTGACGGCGGGCATGCAATCCGCCGGAATGCGGTTATGCAGGTGTGACGGGAGATGCGAGGCGATAGTCATGTTGCATGTGACGAATCAGCAGGCGCCCAAGGACCCTGAGCCGCGGCGGCACGAGCCGGACCAGCCTGACAAGGATGAGCCCAGCTCGCACGAACCGCGAGTGCGGATTCCCAGGCCTCGCGAGCCAAAGCCCAAACCGAGACCACACTGGCCAGGCCGCTTGCTCGACCTCTCGATCGGCCAGATCTACGTGCGCAGCGGTCCTGTCGCGCAGGGCGCCGAGCCAGCGGTCTTCGTGCACGGGCTCGGCGGGTCATCGACTAACTGGACCGACGCCATGGATCTGCTGGCCAGCCCGCTCAAGGAGCGCCCGTCGGCGCCCTTGCTCGCGTGCACGGCGATCGATTTGCCCGGCTTCGGCAACTCACCGCCCGCTGCCAGAGCGGACTACTCGATCAGCGGCCACGCCACGGCCGTGATCGAGGTGATCGAAGAACTCGGCCTGGGGCCTGTCCACCTGGTCGGGAACTCGATGGGCGGCGCGGCGAGCACGCGGGTCGCAGCCAGGCGGCCTGACCTGGTCCGGACGCTCACGCTCGTCTCCCCGGCCATGCCCGACCTGCGGCCCCGATCGCTGCCGATCAGGCTCGCGGTGTCCTCGATGCCGGGCATCGGCCCGGCGATCTGGGACTACCTGCGGACAATGCCGGCCGACGCCCGGATGGACATCACGCTCAAGGACCTGTTCGACGACCCGGCAGCCATGCACCCGGCGCGGCGCGCGGAGGAGATCGCCGAACTCATGCGGCGCGACGGCCTGGTCTACGCGAACAGCGCGCTGATCTTGTCGGCCAGGGCGCTGGTGATC
>JASHXW010000534.1 GCA_030043395.1 Streptosporangiaceae bacterium | reverse complement strand
AGAAGCCGCCAGCCGACTACGAGCGCCAGCTGTTCGCCGAGATAACCCGGCGTCGTACCCACCGGGGCGGCTTCGATGCCGAGCCGCTGCCGGCCGGGTTCGCGCAGTTGCTGCGCGACGAGGCGGCCAAGGAGAAGGCCACGCTGCAGCCGATGGCGCAGGACGCACCGCGTCATGTGCTCTCCTCGATCGTGGAGGCGGCTGACTGGGCGCTGCGGATGGATCCAGCCAGGGTGCGCGAGGCCTCGAAGTGGGCGCCACCGCCCGGCAGTCCCAGGCGCGACGGCGTGCCAGCCACGTCCTACCCTGGCCGCCCGGACCGCGTCGAGCCGCCCTTCCCCGGCCGCGACTTCGCGCACGGGCATGGCTGGGGCCTGCCCCCGACCGGCCAGGCGGCCGTGCCCAGGTCGGCTGGCCTGGTCACGGTTCTCACCACGAAGGCAGACGGGCCGGAAAACTGGATCAGCGCAGGCCAGGCGTTGCAGCGGATCTTGCTGCTTGCCAGCAGCTGCGGCGTGAGCGCGGCGCTGCACACCCAGCCGCTGGAGATCGTCCCGCTTCGCTCTTTCGTGTCCAGCGCGCTGTGCGACGGCGCGTACCCGCAGATGGTGCTGCGGTTCGGCACGAGCGGGCGGTCAGAGGTCAGCGTGAGGCGAGCAGTCGATGACGTTCTGCTCTAGGTTTGTAGTATCGGCTGGCCCGGAGGGCGCTTGAGGAACATGGACGAGAACACGCAGCACGCCGGTCAGATCCGGGTGTTCCTGCTCGACGATCACGAGATCGTCCGGCGCGGCGTCCGCGAGCTGCTGGAGGCAGAACCCGACATCACGGTCATCGGCGAGGCGGGGACGGCGGCGTCAGCACTGGCCCGGATCCCCGCGCTGAAGCCGGACGTCGCGGTGCTTGACGTCCGGCTGCCGGACGGCGACGGGGTCAGCGTCTGCCGCGACATCCGCTCCCGGCTGCCCGACGTGGCCTGCCTCATGCTGACCTCCTTCGGGGACGACGAGGCGCTGTTCGACGCGATCATGGCCGGCGCTTCCGGATATGTCCTGAAGCAGATCCGCGGGACGGACCTAGTCGGAGCTGTCCGGACGGTCGCGGCGGGACACTCGCTGCTCGACTCTGAGGCGGCAAGCCGCGTCATGGCCAGGATGCGTGACCAGTCTCATCGCGACGACCCGCTGTCCGGCCTTACCGGGCAGGAGCGGAAGATACTCGAGCTCATCGGCGAGGGGCTGACGAACCGTCAGATCGGCGAGCGGCTCTTCCTGGCCGAGAAGACCGTGAAGAACTACGTCTCCGCCTTGTTCGCCAAGCTCGGCATGGAGCGGCGAACCCAGGCGGCCGCGTACGCGGCGAGGCTGTTCGACGAGCACGACGGCGAGCACGAGCACCTGCACCGCAGCCAGCCCGGCTAGGGCCTGGCTGGCTACGAGTCGACCTGGCCAGCCAGCGGCACTCGCCAGACGAGCTCGGTGCCGCCTTCCCGGGCGGGCCTGGTCACGAGTGACCCGTCTAGCGCTTCCGCGCGTTGCGCGAGATTGGCAAGGCCACTGCGCCTGCTGGTCTCGCCGATGCCGCCGCCGTTGTCTCGCACGGTCAGGATGACAGAGTCATCGACCGTGACGCTTGCGCTGACGTGAGTCGCGTTCGCGTGCCTGGCCGCGTTGGACAGCGACTCACGCAGCGCAGTCAGCAAGTGATCAGTGATCTCGTCCGGTATCGCCGTATCCAGTGGCCCGTCGAGCTGCAACGACGGCGCGAAGCCCAGCGCTGGCGTCATCTCCTGGGCGACGGCCAGGATCCTGGTCCTGACGCTCGGCGGCTTCACCTCGTGGCGGGCCTGGAGCGCGAAGATCGCCGAGCGGATCTCCCTGATCGTGTCGTCGAGCGCGTCGACCGACCGGCCGACCCGTTCCGCCACCTCGGGTGAGGTGATCATGGACGTCGCGCCTTGCAGCGACATGCCGGTGGCGTAGAGCCGCTGGATGACCAGATCATGCAGGTCCCTGGCAATCCGGTCGCGGTCCTCGAACACGGCCATCTGCTCAGCTTGCCTGCGGTGCTCGGCCAGCTCGAGCGCGATGGCGGCCTGCGCGGCGAACGTCGCGAGCATGTCCGAGGCAGCCTGCGAGAGCGGAAGGGCGCCAGGCCGCCGCCCGGCGCCAAGCGTTCCGCGGATGTTGCCAGGGGCGCCAAGCGGGACCACGACGAGCGGCCCGAGCTGGAGCCGGGCTCTCGCGGTCTGGCTGATGCGCTCGTCCGCGGTCGTGTTCGGAATCGAGACGGAGTCGCCGTTGAGCATGATCTGCTCGGTTACTGAGTCCTTCATCGAGAACGCCATGCCCAGTGCGTCGCCGGCCAGCTCTCCAGCGGCGTGCTCGATGAGTACTTGCTGGCCATCCTCGGTCGGCAGGCCGACCATCACGATGTCGGCGCCGGTCAGCTCCAGCGCCTTCTCGGTGATCATCGCCAAGGCGTCTCCGGGCTCACCGCCGGACAGCAGGTGCCGGGTGATCTCGGCGGTCGCGCCGAGCCAGCGCTGCTGCCTGCGGGCCTCCTCATACAACCTGGCATTCTCGATCGCGACGCCCGCCGCCGCGGCCAGCGCCACAAGTACGGCCTCGTCCTCAGGGTCGAACTCGCCGCCTCCGCGCTTCTCGGTCAGGTACAGGTTCCCGTAGACCTCGCCGCGAATCCGGATCGGCGCGCCCAGGAATGACTTCATCGGCGGGTGTCCGGGCGGGAACCCGAACGAGGCCGCGTGCTCCTTGATATCGCTGAGCCGCAGGGTCCGCGGGTCGGTGATCAGCAGGCCGAGCAGCCCCTTGCCCTCTGGCCAGTGGTCGATCGCATCGATTTCCTGCTGGCTGAGCCCGACTGGGATGAACTCGGCGAGCCGCGCCTCGGCGCCCTCGGCGATCACGCCCATCGCCCCGTACCGGGCATCGACCAGCGACACCGCCGTCTCGACGATGCTGCGCAGCAGGCTCTCCAGTTCCAGGTTGGAGCCCACCGCGACGACGGCCTCGAGCAGCGAGTACACCCGGTCCCTGGTGGACAGGACGGCCTGCAGCCGCGCCTGGAGTTCGTCAAGCAATTCATCGAGCCGCAGGTTCGGCAGCAGCCGCCGCGTGCCTTGAAACTCCATCATGGCGCTCCCAGCACAGTGACTCCCGTCGGACGCTGATCCAGCCGGACGTTGCGATCGTACGTCCCAGGTGCGCTGGGGACCTAGGTCCCCCTGTCGCATGACCGACATCCCTGCCGGATCGAGGTCATCTGGCGCGACTGTGAATAGGCCGGGCCTCTGCCGGCCGGCTGAATAGGCGTACCGACTGGAGCATTGGCATGAACGAGCACGCTATAGGCAGTTCTGGCACCCTGGCGATAAGCCTGAACCAGCCGGGGACGTACCTGCACTGGTCATTCATCGAGATCTCGCTGGCGAACCTGATCGTCATTGCCGTGATGGTGGTTATCTTCGGCCTCGCGCTGCTGATCAGGTTCCCGCACGCCGGCCGGGGGGACCTGCCGTCCGAGGACGCGTCCTACGGGCAGGCCGATGCGGCTGCCGCCCCGGAGCCGGGCGATGAGGACATGTGGACGGCCAAGGCCCGTACCTGGGCATCCAGGCGGCTGCCGCCGAAGAAGCTGCTTCCCGACCGGCAGCCTGCATACGTCGCTTCGTGGATCTACGTGTTCGGCGTCGCCAGCCTGGCCGCGCTCGGCATCGTGATCGCCTCGGGCATCGGGCTGGTGCTCGGCGGGCCTGACTGGTGGCACTACAACCCGGTCGGCCATTTCTTCAACAGCGTCCACCTGTGGAGCGTCGAGCTGTTCATGGCGCTGCTGGTGATCCACCTGTGGGGCAAGTTCTGGATGGCGGCGTGGCGCGGGCGCCGGGCGATGACCTGGATTACCGGCGTGGTGGCGTTCCTCGCCTCGGTTGTCACCTGCTTCACCGGCTACCTGTCGCAGCAGAACTTCGATTCGCAGTGGATCGCCACGAACGGCAAGGACGCGTTCAACGCGGTCGGCGTCGGGGCGTTCTTCAACCTGATGAACTTCGGCCAGATGCTGATGTGGCACATCGTGCTCATGCCGCTGATCCTGATCGTGGTCATCGGCGCGCACATCCTGATGGTGCGCGTCCGGGGCGTCAGCCACCCGCTGCCGCAGAAGGCGGAGCGACTGCACGGCCGCGAGGCGCGCAAGGCTGCCCGGGTCGCGGACGCGGCGCCCTGGCGCGGTCCGACGAAGCGCTACGACATCCTCAAGGAAGCCACGATCGCGACCCTGATCGTCGGCGTCATCGTCCTGCTGATGGCCAGCATCCTGTCCTCGCCCGACGTCCCGTCGCTGACCATCAAGCGCTGGGCGACGGCCAGCCCGAAGGACTTCGTCGGCACCGCGGCGATGGAACTGGACGGCACCGCGTTCGCGGCCGACTACGGCCCTCCGTATAACAACGGAACGCAGGGGCTCCAGCAGGTCGGGCCGGTGAGCTGGCAGAAGCTGGCGGGCGTCACCCAGCCGCTGGACGCGGCGAACGCGTTCGTCCTCGCGCCGCTGTCCAGGCTGGCGCCGACGACCCCGGCGCTGGGCGCCGCCCTGGGCACCTACCGCGCCGCATCGCCGGCACAGCAACTGCGCTGGGCGTCTGCGTACGGCAACGCGGTCACCAAGGCCAGTCACCTTCCCTCCAGCGGGATGCTCGCCGTGCCCGGCGCGGGCCCGGTCCCGGTGATGCTGGCCTACGAGCTGCGGATGGCCAGGAGCGGCGCCCTGGACGCCGCGCTGCTCGCCCAGCAGCCCTTCTACGGCACGAACTACACCAAGCCACTGCTGTTCGTCGCGGACGGGCAGTACTACAACAACCTGGCCACCAAGATGCACCTGCAGGGCGGCCAGTGGGGCGTGATGAACGAGACGGGCAGTTACCCCGGCCAGCCCTGGCTGTGGCTGTACCAGCTCTGGTATCACGTCTCGCCATTCCAGAACTCGGCCAGCGTGGACATCTGGGCGATCCTGCTGACCGGCATCTGCACCCTGGGGCTGCTGCTCGTGCCGTTCATCCCGGGCCTGCGTGACATCCCGAGGGTAGTCCCGGTCTACCGCCTGGTCTGGCGCTCCTGGTACCGCCGCTCAGACGACCCAGCTCAGAAGGCAAGCGCTCCTGAGCCGCCAGTTGCCAACCGTGCGTAGCGCCGCGCACGGACACGACCCGCACCCGCTGGCCGGGTGCGGGTCGTGTCGCTGCGGCCTCAGCGTTGCTTGCTGAAGCCGTAATGGCCGTCACGCAGGTCGGCGACGGTAATCGGATGCGAAACTACCTTGCTCGCGCTGGGGCTCACCCTCGCCTTGAAGGCGGACAGCAGGATCCGCGCCATGTGATGCGGGGCATAGCACGCAGCGAAGTAGAAGGTGCCGCTGAGCGTGGCGCTGTTGTCTCCAGACGCCGACGGCAGGCCGACTGACGTGTCGATCGCCTCGTCGACTGCGATATTTTCCGAGCCGCCCGGGCCGCAACCGGTGACGCCGGGCGCGGTGAAGGTGGTGTCCGTGGCCACGGCCGCGTTGATCTTCAGGACGGCAGTGTCCGGGTGGTTCCTGGGGTGCGGGTCTATCTCTTCAACCAGGTGGCCGGTCAGCGAGGGGTTGAGCGCGACCGGGTTGTCGTTTGACCCGATGTAGCAGTACGAGCCAAGCAGCGGATTGATCAGCTTGAATTTGAGCGGCTGCGTCCACGTCGTGAGGTCGAAGTTGGTGATCTGCCCCGCGGACTGGGCCAGGGCGTAGACCTTGAGGTACTTACCGCCAAGCTGCATTGCCTCAGTGCACAGCTTCTCAACGGTCTGGTTCTTGCTCGGGCAGCCGAGCGCCTTGAGCAGGCCGCCTGGCACGTACTCCGGCTCGGTGACCAGTTGCGCGGAAAGGCCGCTAGGCGGTGGCAGGATCCCGCCAGTGAACTGGCCTGGAGTCGCGTTCGGGGGATCCCAGACGCCGAACTGGACCTTCACCGGGTACTTAATCGTCGTGGTGATATTGCCGATCTTGATGGAGCCCGTGCTTACCTTCCCCGCGATGCACCCTGTCGCTGAGCCGCCGACCGACTCGCGCATGAGCGGATTCAGAAGCGGGCAGTTGGTGAAGGGCTTGTAGATGCCCATGGGTGGCGGATAACCGGGCCCTTTCGGCTTCGGGCCGCTGCGCGCCAGTGCGGTTCCCGCATGCTGTGCCGTGTGCGCGGCCTGCGCTGACGACCCGGCGACGACGGTGGCGATCGTGGCAGCGCCCAATGCGCTCCAGAGCAACGCGCGGTGTACCCAATGACTCGTAGCCTTCATCACGCCTCCTTCTCCTGACGCACTCCGATTTCGTTCCACACCGGCTGCGCCTAGCCGTGGCAGCTCCTCGTCACGCTGCCCGGTCCGCGGCTCACTGCTGTGATCGTCGACGAGCCGTCTCGTGCGAATGCGCCGTTCTCGAATTTGAGAAACGCTGCTGTGTATGGGTAATCCGGAAGCTAGTACGCCAAAGGCCGCTGAGTCAATACGCTGAGGAACCGGATTTTTCACCGCAACAGGGTCGCCCTTTGCGGTTAGGGCGGACCATCGGACCTGCGGGCCAAAGGACCAGGGAAACAGGGCGGCATCGGAGGGTGGCTGCTGGGCCGCGGCCGTGCCGCGAGAAACTGGCGCCTTATATGGTTAGGCATGAGCGGAGCTCAGTCGCCGGTCGGCGTTCGTGCGCGAATAGCCAGTGACGGCGCCATCGCTGCCAGTGATTCTCGGCGCCGCGCACACCAACTGCCCAGTGGCCGGCATGGGCTCCTGCCGAGCTTCGTTGCCGCCAATCAGCGAGAACGCATTATGGCCGCGGTCGCCCAAGCCGCAGCCGAGCTCGGCTACGCGGACATGAGCGTAGAGGCCGTTATCGCGCGTGCAGGCGTGTCACGGCGAACCTTCTACGAGCACTTCAAGAACAAGGAAGACGCGTTCCTCGCCGCCTACGACGCGGTGGTTCGCGAGCAGGCCAGGCATATCCGCAGCGCGTACCTGGAACAAGCGACCGTGCCGCGGCGGCTGCGCGCAGGCATCGTGGCCTACCTTGAGTTCATGGCCAGCAGGCCTGACCTGGCGCGGATGTGCATCGTGGAGGTCCTCGCCGCCGGCCCGCGCGCCATGGCGAGGCGGAACGACGCGATGCGGATGTTCGCCGAGATCATCGAGGACAACGTCCACGAGCTTCTTCCCGGCTGTTCGCGAGCAGCGCTCGCAGCGGAAACGATCGTAGGCGGCATTCACGAGGTCGTCCTGAGCCGGATACTAGCCAACCGGGTCCATGAGCTGCCCGGGCTGGCCGATGACCTGCTGGCGACGATCCTCATGCTCGATGTCGGCGCCGACAAACTTAGCCGCGAGGCTCCCAGGAATCCGGGCGCTTCATAGTGATTCGCTCAGTCCGGATGGTTGACGCCCATCAGCGGCACCGGGTCCGTCCCCCGGCGAGGAGACGGGACCGGTGCCGCTATCGGTCAGGACGCGCTAGCTGCGCAGTGCCTTGATGAAGGCTGAGCCAGGCGAGCCGATGCCGGTCATGTTGTCGTAGCCCTTCAAGGTGAGCTGCCCGGTGTACCCGTCCATGTTGTCGCTCTGGTCGTCGAACGTGGTCAGCACGGGCGCCCCGCAGACTGCCGCCTCGCACGCGGTGCCGCGGAACAGCGCTTTACTCGACCCGGTCAGCGGCAGCGTCTGATGCAGCACGTGACTGCCGCTGAGGCTGTACAGCAGCGGGTTGATGAATCCGAAGGGCTTGCTAAGACCCTGCTGGGCGGCCGTTACCATGCCCGCGATGAGCGGCGAGGCCAGGCTGGTGCCGCCGATGTCGAGCTCGCTGTAGGAGGGCGGCTTGTGCTTCCTGAAGGTAAGCAGCCCGACGCGGAATCCGGTGAACGGGTCAGCGTCGGCGCTGATGTCCGGGACCGAGCGGATCAGCCCGCTCCGGTTGCCGGGAGCGTGCGCCAGCGCCGCTGGCACCCTGCCCTTCTGGTACCAGGGCTGGCGCCACAGCAGGCTCGGGCCACCGCCGGTCGCGCCCTGCTCGCCTAGGAAGATCCACCGCTTGGTGCCCAGCAGCGAGATCCCGGTTGACCAGCCGGTCTCGAACATCCGGCGGCCGTCCTTGCCGATACCGAGGGTCGTCCCGCCGACGGCGATCGCGAACGGGTCGTCGGACGGGCTGAGCACGCCCGAGCCATCCCCGGCGGAGAAGTACATCCCGACGCCCTCGGCTGCGGCCTTGATCAGGTAGGCGTGCTCGATGTCGGTCAGGAACGGGGCTTGCGACTCCAGCCCGCCCTCCCAGGAGTTGGACGCGACTGTGGCGAGCGGGCGGTGGCCATTGCCATTCAGCACAGCCAGGTCGGCGTCGAAGAGGCCCTGCAGGCCCTGGTCGCCGTTGTTGCAGCTGTCACCGCCGACAACGAGCTGGTTGGCAGCGGGCGCCATGGCATAGGAGGACTCGACGTCCAGTTGCTCCTCGACGTCGAACGGGTCGCCGCAAGTGTCCTTGCCCAGCGACAGCTCGGCGTACCGCTGCGAAGACGGTGCCGGCATGTGGTTGGCCGCGGCGTAGTCCTTCAGGGTCAGGAACATGTCCTTGGTCAGGCCCAGTTCAACCAGCGCGATGGTCTGGCCCTTTCCGGTGTCGCGCCAGGTGGCCTTGTAAGCGGTGCGCATCTGCCTCGCGGTGTAACCGCAGACCTCGGTCGGGAAGGAGGTGACTCCGAATTGCTTGGGCAGGCCGGACGCGACGTGCTGGCCGTAGAACCGTGAGCACTTCGCGGTGAAGCTCTTCTGCGGCGCGCCCGTGACCTTCTTGCCAGC
>JASHXW010000533.1 GCA_030043395.1 Streptosporangiaceae bacterium | reverse complement strand
AGGGCAACCTCGACCCGGCTGTCCTGCTCGCCGATTGGCCCGTGATCGAAGAGCGAGCCCGGGAGGTCCTGGAGAAGGGCCGCACCGCGGAGAGCCACATCTTCAACCTCGGGCACGGCGTGCTGCCAGAGACCGACCCGGACATGCTCGCCCGCCTGACCGACCTGATCCATTCCGCCCCGGCCGGATCGGCCGGCTAGGACTGCGCGGCCGGGGGTTCGGTGGCTGGCATCCTGCGCCGCCGCAGGCGGCGCCTGCTCTCGAAGGCGATCGCGCCGACCAGCGCAACGGGGACAGCGAACGGCAGGATCGTTCCGAGCGCCGTCAGCAACCAGGTCACGACCGCGCCGAGCGCGTGCCAGCCGGTCCGCAGGCCGGTGGCGAAGTCGTGGGCCTTCGCTTTCTTGTGCTTCTTGACGATCTTGACGTGCGGGCCGGCCAGCGTCACGGTGACGGTCCCGTAGCTGGTCTCGTGGGCCAGCGCGTTCTGCTGGGCGATCAGTGCCTCCAGGTTGGCCTCCTGCGAGTTGATCTCGTTCTGGACCTGGAGCAGGGCGGCCACGTTGCCTGCCTTGCTCAGCAGCACGCGCAGCTGCTTGATCGCCGCCTCGGCGGACGCGACCCGGCTGCCGACGTCGGCGACCTCCTGGGTGACGTCCTGTGCGTGCTGGCTGAGCGAGACCTGATGGCCGAGGGTGCCGAGCTTGGCCAGGGTCTGGTGGTACTGCGCAACGGGGATCTTGAATGTCAGCGTGATCTGCGGCGGGACGTGTTCGTCGTTCGGGATCGACTCTTGCTCATCGGACACGTAGCCGCCCACCGCGCTGACGATGCTGGTAGCCGTCGTCGCGATCGCGCTGACGTCCTTGACCCGCAGGCTCAGGTAGGCGGTGTAGATGATGCTCTGCGTGGACAGCAGCACGCCTGAGCTGGTGCCCCCTGACGTCACGGACAACCCGTGCCGGTCCGCCCCGGAAGTTCCGTACGCGGGTGCCGGGGCGCCGTCCCCGGATGGCAGCGACGCTGGTGCCGCGACGGGGCCGTTGCCGCCACTGCCGGAGTTAACCGTGCCGGAGCCGGAGCTGGCGCTGGAGCAGGCTGCGAGGAGCATCCCGGTACCCGCGACGGTCGCCGCGGCCAGGAGCATGGTGCGCACGGGGAAGCGGTGCGCGCTGGCGCCAGAGGCGCCGGTAGTGCTGGTGAATGGCCTCATGCTCCTCGGACGCGATTGCACCGCTCTCGGTTTCGCAAGTGACCGAAATAGCCGCTGATAGTTACCGAGCCGTTGCGGCAGGATGAGCCGATGAGCTACCCGAAGATCGAGCTGCATGTCCACCTGGAAGGGTCGGTTCGCCCGGAGACGCTGCTGCAGGTCGCCAGGCGCAACGGCGTCGCGCTGCCGGCCGACTCGGCGGCCGAGCTGGCCGCTCTTTACGAATTCCGGGACTTCCCGCATTTCCTGGAAGTCTGGATGCTGACCACCGGGGCGCTGCGCACCGAGCAGGACTTCCGTCAGGTAGTCGTGGACTACGCGGAGCAGGCCGCCGCCCGCGGCGCGGTCTACCTCGAGGGCATCTTCACCCCGGCGGAGCCGGCCGGGCGCGGCGTGGCCTGGGAGGAGATCTTCGCCGGATACTGCGACGGCGCGCAGGAAGCATGGGAGTCGCACGGAGTGCGCGTCAACCTGACGCCGGACATCCCGCGCGGATATCCGATGGAAGCCGCAGAAACGACTGTCAGATTTGGCCTAACAAACTCTGGTCGCGGCATCGTGGGCATCGGGCTCGGGGGATCGGAAGGCGACTACCCGCCCGAGCCGTACGCACCTGTCTTCGCACGGGCGCGGGACGGCGGGCTCGGCTCGGTCCCGCACGCCGGGGAGGCCGAGGGCCCGCGGTCAGTCTGGGGTGCGCTCGAGGCGCTTGGCGCGGACCGGATCAGGCATGGGATCCGCGCCGCAGAGGACCCTGTACTGCTGCGCGAGCTGGCCGCGCGCGGCATCGTGCTGGACGTCTGCCCGACTTCGAACCTGCGGACCGGGGTGGTCGCGTCACTGGCCGATCACCCGCTCCCTGCCCTGCTCGCGGCCGGCGTGCGCTGCACGACGAACACCGACGACCCCGCCATGTTCGGCTGCGACCTCGACACCGAGCACGCGGCTGCACTGAGCCTCGGCGCGTCGCCTCGCGGACTGTACGAAGCTGGCGTGCTCGGGGCGCTCTGCGACGAGCCGGTCCGCGCCGAACTGCGCCGCATCGGTGAGGAGTTCGACTGGGAGACGGTCTTAGGTCTGGGTAACAAAACGGTCTGAGTTAAGACCAATGATGGGCGGGCGTGGGCTGGCGTCCGTGGGTGCGGAAGGTAGTGTCGGCTTTGATGCGGACCCGGTTCCGGGGCTCGCTGCGAGGGAGTCGCGCCGACTCCGGGTAGTCCGGGTCGGCCCCGCTCGAGGAGTGAGTCAGCCATGGACGCCCAGGAAGGCGCCGATACCGGGATCGTCGACCCGGCCCACCTCCCGTTCGCGTACCAGGACGCGCTCAACGCCGGGGACGCCGACGCCGTCGTCGCGCTGTTCCACCAGGACGCGACGATGCGCACATTCGCCGGCAAGGTTCTCACCGACCAGGAGGCGCTGCGTGCTGAGGCGGTCCAGTCGATCGCGGCACAGGCGCGTCTGACCAACAAGCCCAGGTCCACCCTGATCGGCGGCGATACGGCCCTGATCATCGTCGATTGGGACCTCGAGGCGAAGTTGCCGGACGGCACCGGCATTTCGCCGACCGGAACGACGACGGCTGTCGCCTGCCGGTCGGCCGACGGGTCGTGGCGGTTCGCCATCCTGGACTGTCAGGGGGCAGTGGGATCTCCCGGGTGGTCGTAGTCACCTCAGGCGGGGGATACCACCTCCTGCGGTGGCTTCGGTAAGGCCGGTTCCTGTCGCCTTGGGTGGCGACCGGGCCGGTGGGGGTGCGGGACCCGGCCATCGCAGCTTCAGGTCGTGATGTGAGCCGTGGCGTGCCATCGGCCGGACTGCCTGGCGATCTGGATCGGATAGTCGAAGCACTGGCTGACGAGCTCGCTGGTGAGGACCTCGTCGGCCGCGCCGGCAGCGAGCATCTGCCCGTCGCGCAGCAGCAGCGCGTGCGACGTGCTTGCTGGCAGCTCCTCCAGGTGATGGGTGACGAGCACGGTGGCCAGCGCCGGCTGCCGTTCGCGCAGGTCGTCGATGCATGCCAGCAGCCGCTCCCGCCCGGCGACGTCGAGCCCGGCGCT
>JASHXW010000532.1 GCA_030043395.1 Streptosporangiaceae bacterium | reverse complement strand
TGCCAGCCCCGAGACCAGAAGATGGATCTTGGACGGGAAGTACCTGTACAAGGTGCCAAGCGCGACATCGGCGCGGTCGGCGACCTCGCGCATCTGCACCGAGTCGTAGCCACCCTTGGAGGCCAGCGTCAGCGTGGCGTCCAGTATGCGCTTGCGGCGCTCGCGCTGCGCTGCCGAGCCGAGTTCCCCATCGCCCGGTCCGCTCGCGGCGGCAGGCGGACCGGCGGTCTTGATGACCATCGAACCTCGCGTCGTGTCGGTGCCCTCGCAGGCTAGGCACGGTCAGGAAAGAGGCTGCGCTAGCCGTTGCAAGTATAACGTGTTCTAATTTTGTCTGCCCGGACCAGCCGGGGGCGAGCCGGAGTGCCGGACCAGCCGGGGCGAGCCGGAGTGCCGGACGAGCCGGGGCGAGCCAGAGTACCGGACGAGCCGGGAGCGTGCCTCGGCGGCCGGGCGAACCGGGATCAGCAGGACCAGTGGGGAGGCGCAGTGCCCGTCGCGACCACCGCCGAGCAACTCGCGATCGCCGAGTCGGTCGGGCAGTGGGCCAAGCGGGCAGACCCGATTGCCGTGGTCCGGGCGCTGGAGGAGCATCGCGGGCGAACCGGCGAACACGATCGGGCGGCTGCCGCCGAGCGCTGGGCCGGCCTAGCCGAACTTGGCATCTTCTCGATCGCTCTTCCGGAGGAACTCGGCGGGGATGGCGGAACGCCAGCCGACCTCGCTGCCGTCGCCGAGCAACTCGCCGTCACCCTCGCGCCGGGCCCGCTGCTGCCGACCCTGCTGGCCGAGCTCGTGCTCGCCAGGGCGTTCGCGGACGGTCAGCGGGACCTGGCGGGCCTGATCACCGAGCTGGCCTCAGGATCGGCGTCGTTCGGCGTTGCCATGTCGCCAGTCGGCCCAGGTGAATCACCCGGCCGCAGTACCGGGCTTCGCGCGGAGCCGGATACCGGCGGCGGCCTGCGGGTCAGCGGCACCGTGAGCCTCGTCATCGGAGCAGGCGACGCCTCGCACCTGCTGCTCGTAGCCCCTCGCACGGCAGATGCCAGCCGGGCTTGGTTCGTGCTCGATGCGGCCAGGGCTGGCGTGCGCCTGACCCCGCGGTCACCGGTCGACTTCTCCCGCGCCCTTGCTGACGTGACACTCGACGACCTCGCGATTCCGGCTTCCGGCGTCCTGCCCGCGGCCACCGCCGAGGCGGTGACCGACCTCGCCGTCATGCTCGCCGCGGCGGACGCGGCGGGGATCGCGACCTGGGCCAGCCAGACCGCCGCCAGCTATGCCAGGACCAGGCAGCAGTTCGGGCGGCCCATCGGCTCGTTCCAGGCGATCAAGCACATCTGCGCGCAGATGCTCTGCCGGGCCGAGCTCGCCATCGCTGCCGCATGGGATGCCGCCTGCGCCGCGGGCCAGGCGCCAGACGAGCTGCCGCTGGCAGCTGCCGTGGCGGCGGCGCTGGCGCTCGACGCTGCGGTCGACAACGCCAAGGACGCCATCCAGGTGCTCGGCGGCATCGGATTCACCTGGGAGCACGACGCGCACCTGTACCTGCGCCGCGCGCTCGCACTGCGCCAGCTACTGGGCGGCAGCGCGGCGTGGCGCACCCGCGCGGCTGACCTGGCGGCGCGTGGCATGCGCAGGAGCCCATTCGACAGCAGCTCCGGGAGCGATAACGAAGCTCCCGACGCTGATGCCGTCCGATCTGCGGCTCGCGTTGTCGCCAATGCCGTGTCCGCCATGCCACCGGATCACCGGCGAGACGGACTTGCCGAGGTGGGATACATTGCGCCAGGCTGGCCGCCGCCCTATGGGTTGTCCGCGAGCCCGGCCGCACAGATGATCATCGACGAGGAGCTCGCGAAGGCGGGCCTCACCCGGCCGGACCTGGCTATCGGAGGCTGGGCGATACCCGCGATCCGCAGCCATGGCACCGCTGCTCAGCTGCAGCGATTTGCCGGGCCTACGCTGCGCGGCGAGATCACCTGGTGCCAGCTGTTCTCCGAGCCGGAGGCTGGTTCTGACCTGGCTTCCTTGCGGACCAAGGCGGTCCATGTGCCGGGGGAGGGTGACGCGATTGCGGGCTGGCTGATAACCGGCCAGAAGGTATGGACCTCGTTGGCCGGACAGGCCGACTGGGCGATCTGCCTGGCCAGAACCGACCCGTCGGCGCCCAAGCACAAGGGAATCTCCTACTTCCTCGTGCCGATGCGATCGCCCGGCATCGAGATCCGGCCGCTGCGCGAGATCACCGGTCGCTCGATGTTCAACGAGGTCTTCCTCGACGAGGTCTTCGTCCCCGACGACTGCCTGCTCGGCGAGCCTGGTGACGGCTGGCGGATCGCGCGCACGACGCTGGCGACCGAGCGGGTCGCGATGTCGCGTGGCTCCGGGCTGGGCGCCGAGGTCGAGGCACTGCTCGAGGCCGTCGCAGCCGAGGGCCATGCGGCTGCGCCGGCCTTGGCGGACCAGGTCGGCGCCAGGCTGTGCGAGGCGCTGGCGCTCTCCGTGATGGACGACCGGCTGGCGAGCGCCGTCGCCCGCGGCGCCGAGGCGGGCATGACGTCGGCGGTGCGCAAGCTGCTCGGCGTCGCGCATCGCCAGGCCGTCGCGGAGAC
>JASHXW010000531.1 GCA_030043395.1 Streptosporangiaceae bacterium | reverse complement strand
TCTGGCCCGAAGCGCTCAAAGGCGTTCGGAGTGCTGGCCGCGGTGATCGGCTTGTCCACGGCAACCGGCCCGCTGGCGGGCGGCGTGCTCATCAGCGCTTTCGGCGAGCACTCGGGCTGGCGGTGGATTTTCTTCGTCAACCTGCTGATCGGCGTGGTCGCCGTCCCGGCGGCGATCAAGTTCCTGCCGGCTCCCGTCAGGCGCCCGCGCGAGCGCTCCGACCTCGGCGGGGTCACGGCACTGACGGTTGCGCTGCTGCTCATCCTGGTGCCGATGATCGAGGGCCAGACGTCAGGCTGGCCGCTGTGGACGTACCTGTCGTTCGCGGCGGCGGTTCCGGTCCTGGCCTGCCTGGCGCTGTGGGAGCTGCGGGTGGAGCGTGCGGGCCGCATCCCGCTCATCCCGCCGCATGTGGTCCGGCGGCCCACCTTCGCGACCGGCGGCCTCTTCGCGCTGCTGTACTTCGCCTCGTTCACGAGCATCTTCTTCAGCCTGGCCGTCACGTGGCAGGAAGGGTTCGGGCACAGTGCCCTGGCGACCGGGCTGCTGGTGAGCCCGTTCGCGATCGGAGCCATCGTGACGGCCAGGAAGAGCCATGCGGTTGCCGCCAGGCTGGGCAACGGCGTCCTAGTCCTGGGCACGGCCGTGGTCTGCGCTGGCCTGATAGGGCTCCTGCTGGCATTCCGCGCATCCGGCCAGCCGGATGTCTGGTACCTGGTCGGGCCGCTGCTGCTGGCGGGCCTTGGCCACGGGCTGGTCGTGGCCCCGAACGCCGACCTGGTGCTGAAGTCCGTGCCGCCAGCCGACAACGGCTCAGCAAGCGGGGTGCTCAACACCGCCCAGCGCATCGGCTCGGCTTTCGGGATCGCCCTGGTCGGCACGGTGCTGTTCGGCACGCTCCACCCGGCCGGGCATAGCCGGGCCGCCGTGACCAGCGCGTTCAGCCACAGCGTGCAGGCGGCCCTGCTGGTCAATATCGCCCTGATAGTCGCCACGCTCGCGCTGGCGCTGGTGAGCCCGCGGCTGTACGCCAGGTCGAGTGCCGCGAGCCCGGCTCCCACGGTGGCCGCGCAGGACCGGATCAGCCGCTGAGCGTGATCCTGATCGCGCGGAACAGGCGCGGCGTATCACGCAGGACCGTCAGGCGCGGATCCGGCACGGTCAGGAAGGCGTCGACCGCGACCTCGAAGTAAGCCGCAAGCCGCGCGTCGGTCCGGATGGGCGCCATCGAACGGCGGTCTCCGCCGAGCACGAGCGCGTCGAGCTTGTAGGGGCCGAACACCGCCGCCGCGGTATCCGCCGCGGCACCGAGCGCTTGATGTGCCTGGTTCTCCCGGCGCCGCGCGAACCGTCGCTGCGACTGCCCGCCAGCGGCACTGCGACCATGCACGAGGCGGCTGCCAACCTTCGAGGCGGCCAGTACGGGCTCGGTGCCGGTGAAGACTCCGGCGGCGTAGCCACCGAGCCTGACCAGCAGCACGCCGACGGTCCGCTCTGCCATCGCGTGCGCGACCAGCCGCGCAGCCAGGTCAGACGGCAGCTCGCCTGGGCTTCCGGGAGGCTCCAGCGGCGGGAAGGGGACCATGCACTTTGCTTGCGTTCCGTCTGCCGCCGCGAACGTCACTGAATCCTTCTCCGCCTGCGCTGTCAGCTCGCCGCCGTGCCGCTCGCCGAATGACTCGACCCACCCCGCGAATCGCTGCGGCGCGACCTCGACTTTGCGCGGCCCGGACGGATCCGGGTGGCGGGCTGGCTCGTTGGTCACCTTGTGAGGCTAGCGATCTCGCGCTGGCTGCGCCGCACGAGACGCCGTCGCCCGACTATCCAGCCGAGGCCAGCCGGCGGGTGTCCTGGTTGCCATCAGACGTTGAAGCCCATCGCGCGCAGCTGCTCGCGGCCGTCTTCGGTGATCTTCTCCGGCCCCCACGGCGGCAGCCAGACCCAGTTGATCCTGACGTCGCTGACCAGCCCGTCGAGGGCGACGGCCGTCTGGTCCTCGATCACGTCGGTAAGCGGGCACGCGGCGCTGGTCAGCGTCATGTCGATGGTCGCCACCCGCTCGGCGTCGAGGTCGACCCCGTAGACCAGGCCGAGGTCCACCACGTTGACCCCGAGCTCGGGGTCAACGACGTCGCGGAGCGCCTCAAGAAGGTCCTCGATCTCAGGGCTGGTGCCCGGGCCCTGCTCAGCGGAGCGCTGGCTGGCTGAGTCCGGGCCCGCAGCCTGCAGCTCGGCAGAATCCAGTTCCGCGCTCTCGTTGGCCTGCGTCATGGTGACTCCTCCTCCAGATCGGCCAGTGCCCGCAGGGTCGCGGCGTTGCCGAGTGCCTGAGCGGTCGCGTCCTTCCACGCCATCCAGCCGAGCAGCGCGCACTTGATCCTGGCCGGGTACTTCGAGACCCCGGTGAAGACCACGGCATCGCCGAGCAGGTCCTCGTCCGGCTCGCCCGCACCGCGCGACTGCATCAGCTCCCCGAACGCCCCGCAGGTCTCCATCGCCTCGTCGACCGTCCGGCCGATCAGCAGGTCGGTCATGACTGAGACGCTCGCCTGGCTGATCGAGCAGCCAAGCGCGTCGTAGGACACGTCGGCGACCGTCGGATCGCCGTCGGCGTCCTTCAAGGTCACCCGGAGCGTGACCTCATCGCCGCAGGTCGGGTTCACGTGATGCGCCTGGGCGTCGAACGGCTCCCGCAAGCCCTTGTGGTGCGGATGCCGGTAGTGGTCCAGGATGATCTCCTGGTACATCGACTCGAGCTGCATCACACCACCCCGAAGAACTTCTGCGTCGCCCTTATTCCTTCGGCCAGCGCGTCTACCTCTTCCGCGGTGTTGTACAGGTAGAAGCTTGCCCGGGTCGACGACTGCACCCCCATCGCCCTGTGCAGCGGCCAGGCGCAGTGATGCCCGGCCCGCACCGCGATGCCGCGGTCGTCAAGCACCTGGCTGACGTCGTGCGGGTGAATGCGGTCCAGCGTGAAGGAGATCGCGCTGCCGCGGTCCACCGGCTCGACCGGACCGAGAATCCGCAGGCCGTCGATCTCCCGCAAGGCGCGCAGCGCCTGCCTGAGCAGCTCGTGCTCATGCGCCCGGACGGCCTCCAGGCCGACCTCGGTCAGGAAGTCCGCGGCCGCGCCGAGCCCGACGGCCTGGGCGATCGGCATCGTGCCCGCCTCGAACTTGTGCGGCGGCGGGGCAAAGGTCGAGTGGTCCATCCAGACCGTCTCGATCATCTCGCCGCCGCCGAGGAATGGCGGCATCTCCTCGAGCAGCTCGCGGCGCGCCCACAGCGCGCCGATGCCGGTCGGCCCGCACATCTTGTGCCCGGTGAAGCCCACGAAGTCGGCGCCGAGCGAGCGGACGTCCATCAGCCCGTGCGGGACCGACTGGGCCGCGTCGACCAGCACGAGCGCGCCGACGGCATGCGCGCGGTCGGCGATCTCGGCGACTGGGTTGATCGTGCCGAGCACATTCGACTGGTGGGCCAGCGCGACCAGCCTGGTCCGGGAGTTGACCAGCTCGTCAGCCTGAGTCAGGTCGAGCCGTCCGTCCGCTGTCACCGGGAACCAGCGCAGCCGGGCGCCCGTGCGCTGGCAAAGCAGCTGCCAGGGCACGATGTTGGAGTGGTGCTCCATCTCGGTGATGACGATCTCGTCGCCCTCGCCGAGCCTGAGCCGGCCCGAGCCCGAGGCCGCGGTCGCGTTCCCGATCGAGTAAGCGACCAGGTTGATCGCCTCGGAGACGTTCTTGGTGAACACGAGCTCGGTCTCGTCGGCCGCTCCGATGAACCGCGCGAGCTTGATCCTGGCGCCCTCGTAGGCCTCGGTCGCCTCCTCGCCAAGCTCGTGCGTCGCCCGGTGGATGTTCGCGTTGTGCCGCTCGTAGAACTCGGTCAGCGTCTCGATGACCTGCCGCGGCTTCTGCGATGTGTTGGCGCTGTCCAGGTAGACCAGCGGCCTGCCGCCACGGACTGTCCGGTCAAGGATCGGGAACTCCTTGCGGATGCGCGCGACGTCGAAGGTCATGCCGTCGCCTCCGCCAGGCCGGCGAAGCGCTCGTAGCCGCTGGCCTCAAGCTCGTCCGCGAGCTCGGGGCCGCCTTCAGCGACGATCCTGCCGCCCACGAAGACGTGCACGAAGTCGGGCTTGACGTAGCGCAGGATGCGCGTGTAGTGCGTGATCAGCAGGACGCCGTGGTCGGCGCCCTCGCGGTAGGCGTTGACGCCGGCCGACACGACCTTCAGCGCGTCGATGTCCAGCCCCGAGTCAGTCTCGTCGAGTATCGCGATCTTCGGGTTGAGCAGCTGGAGCTGCAGGATCTCGTGCCGCTTCTTCTCCCCGCCGGAGAATCCCTCGTTGAGGTTGCGCTGCGCGAAGGCCGGGTCGATCGAGAGCTCGGCCATGGCGCCGTTCATCTCCTTGAGGAAGTCCCGGATCCGTGGCGCCTCGCCGCGCACCGCGGTCACCGCCGTGCGCAGGAAGTTCGACACCGTTACCCCGGGGACCTCGACCGGATACTGCATGGCGAGGAACAGCCCAGCCCTGGCCCGGGCGTCCACGGTCATCGCGAGCACGTCCTGCCCGTCCAGGGTCACCGAGCCCGAGGTCACCTGGTACCTGGGATGGCCGGCGATGGAGTACGCCAGGGTCGACTTCCCCGACCCGTTCGGGCCCATGATCGCGTGCGTCTGCCCAGCCGCGACGGTCAGGTCGACGCCGCGCAGGATCTCACGGCTTTCGCCGGACTGCCCGGGGACGCTGACGTGCAGGTCGCGGATCTCAAGGGTCGACATAACTCTCCTTATGCCTCATCGGCTGGTTAGGTCGGTGGCTATCTGGCGGGAAGAGCGACGTAGACGTCATCGCCGTCGATCCGCACTTGATAGGTGCTCAGTGGCTTGCTGGCTGGCGGCCCTGTCGGCTTGCCGGAACGGATGTCGAAGCATGAACCGTGCAGCCAGCACTCCACGGTGTGGTCGTAGATGTCGCCGTCGACAAGCGAGACTTCCTCGTGCGTGCAGAACTCGTCGAGCGCGAAGACCTCGCTGCCCGTCCGGATGATCACCAGCGGCACGCCGTTCAGCTCGACGCCGAATGTTCCCTGGTCAGGAACGTCATCGAGAGCGCACGCGCGCACGAACTCGGTGGCCTGCGTCATGACGCTCCCCTCTCGATCTCGTGGCGTGCCGCGTCGACCATCGCGTCCAGCTCCGCTTCGATCGCCACCGCGACCCGCTCCCGCAGTTCGGGCACGGCGATCTGGCCGATCAGCTCACCGAAGAAGCCGCGGATCACCAGTCGCCTGGCCTCGGCCAGCGGGATTCCGCGTGCCATCAGGTAGAACAGGTGCTGGTCCTCCAGGCGGCCGCTGGTGCTGGCGTGCCCGGCCCTGGTGACCTCTCCGGTCAGGATCTCCAGGTTCGGCACCGAGTCCACTCGGGTGCCGTCGGTCAGCACCAGGTTCCTGTTGCTCTCGTACGAGTCGGTCCCGGTCGCCTCGGGCCTGATGATCACGTCGCCGATCCAGACCGTGTGCGCGTCGTCGCCCTGCAGCGCGCCCTTGTAGGTGACCCTGCTCCGGCAGTTAGGCTCGGCATGGTCGACGAGCAGCCTGTGCTCCATGTGCTGCCCGGCGTCGGCGAAGTAGATACCGCGGAGCTCTGCGTCGCCGCCAGGCCCGGCGTACCGCACGGACGGCGCGACCCGCACGACCGAACCGCCAAGCGTGACGGCCGTGTGATCGAACGTCGCGTCCTTGCCAAGCAACGCGTGCTGATGCGACAGGTGAACGGCGTCGCCCGCCCAGTCCTGCAAAGACACGACGCTCAGCGAGGCTCCCTCACCCACGGCAAACTCGACGTTGTCCGCGTAGGTGGCCGACCCTGAGTAGTCCAGCACGACTACCGCCGCCGAGTTGGCTCCAAGCTCGACAAGAAGGTGGCCAGCGGACGCGACTTGGGCGTCGTGCCCGCGGACTGAGACGACGGCGGGCCGTGACGCTGTGAAGCCATCGGGCACGCTCAATATGGTCGCCTCGCTGAACGCGGCGAATGCCCGGGCACTAACCCGGTCAGACGGCACGTAGGCGGTGCCGAGCCGAGGATCACCGCGTTGCGCGAGCAGAACGGTGATCTCGGCCTCGGCATCGGCTGCGACCTCGACCTTCCCGGCATCCAGTGCCGCATCGTTATGCAGGCCCCGCAGGCGGCGCAGCGGCGTGAACCGCCACTCTTCCTCCCGCCCCGTCGGCACCGGAAAATCCGATGGCGCGAACGACTCCCGGGCGTGCAGCTTCGACACGGGGCCGGCGGTCTCGACAGCCCCCTGGAGCCCGCTCATCAGCCGACCGCTCCTTCCATCTGCAGCTCGATCAGCCGGTTCAGCTCG
>JASHXW010000530.1 GCA_030043395.1 Streptosporangiaceae bacterium | reverse complement strand
CGATTCAGGGCGGCTGGAGCCGGCTTTTCTTGACGTGATGCCAGCTGCCGGAGCGCACAAGATCTGACTGCGGGCGGGTGCGGACTTGGCCAGGCAGAGCGAGGATAGGTGCGTGACCGCCCGGATGCTGGCAGGCGAGTCAGTCAGCGAGCCGATCAATGAGTCGCTGACTGGCCAGCCTGCCCCTGCTCTGCGGCCGTTCATTGCCCGCTACGTCGGCTATCGCCAGGCCGGAGTCGGTCCGGCGCGGCACCGTGGCCTGCCGTCGCCGTATCTCACCGTGATCTTCACCTTGGACGAGCCACTGACCATTGCCGAGCATCCCGATCCCCGTCAGCCGGGCGGCGACTTCGTCACCCTCGTCGGCGGGATGCACACGGTTCCCGCGCTGATCACGCACGAGGGCTGGCAATCGGGCATCCAGCTCATGCTGAGCCCGCTGGGCGCACGCATGTTGCTCGGGCTGCCGGCAGGGGAGCTGGCCTTCATAGACGTCGAGGGCACAGACGTGCTCGGCCCTGATGCCACGCGGGTACAGCAGCGCATCCGGTCAGCGTCCACGTGGCCAGAACGGTTCGCGGTGCTCGACGAGGTCCTGCTCGGCCGCCTGACCGCCGACGGCCCGGCGCCCGGTCACCCGCAGATCAAGCGCGAGGTGAGCCCGGAGGTCAGTCATGCGTGGCAGCGATTGCTCTCGACCGGCGGAACGGTGCCTGTATCAGTGCTCGCGGCGGAGACTGGCTGGAGCGATCGGCACCTGCGGGCCAGGTTCGCCAGCGAGATAGGCCTGACCCCGAAGAGCGCCGCCAGGGTCGTGCGGTTTGACCGAGCCAAGCTGCTGATCCGCCAGCGTGCCGCAGTCGGCCGCCGGCTCGACCTTGCCGAACTGGCAGTGCGCTGCGGCTTCTACGACCAGGCCCACATGGACGCCGAGTTCCGGGTCATTGCCGGCAGCGCGCCCACGGCATGGCTGGCGCAGGAGTTCCGAAATCTCCAAGCCGGCGAGCCGGCCACCCAAGCAAGCTGAGCACATGACGCAGAACACGCCACCACCGCAGGTCTGGCCCGCATTTCTAGCGCGTGACGCCCGCGCGCTGATCAAGTTCCTCGTCGACGCCTTCGGGTTCGAGGAGACCGTGGTCTACGGCGACGAACAGAGAGTTCACCACGCCGAACTCGCCTGGCCTCCTGGCGGCGGGATCATGCTCGGGACGGCGCCAGACCCCGAGACGGAGGACTGGCCGCTACGGCCGGGGACCTTCGGCGCCTACGTCGTCACCGACGACCCGGACGCTCTGTTCACGCGCGCGACGACCGCTGGCGCCACAGTGGTCAGCGAGCCGCATGACACCGACTACGGCTCTCGCGACTTCACCGTCCGCGATCCCGAGGGCAATCGCTGGTCATTCGGCACCTACCGCGGCGAGCCAAGATCCGCGACGCACTCCTGACACACCCCCGACAGCAGTGTCCGCGCCCCTGACAAGCCGGGCGGCGCGCCCCCACCCAACAACGATGTGCCTGCGCTGTTGTTATAACAACAGCGCAGGCACATCGTTGTTCTTCGCGCGGCCGATCTACCCGGCCCGGCCGCCTTGCCGCGCCCGTCCAGCCCTTCCGCGCCCGGTCCAAACCTTCCTCGCCCGGTCCAAACCTTCCTCGCCTGAGCTCGCCCTCCCGGCCTGCGCAGTGCTTCCTCGGGTGCGCGGGTGCTTCATCGCTCGGGTTCGCCGCACCTCAGGCGCGCAAATTCGTCGCACGAGCCTCGCTGTTCCCCTTGACGATTTTGTTTGGAAAGTATACAAACTAAAAGAATTCGTTGACGGAAGCGGAACTTAGCGGCGTCCATCATCCGGCAGCGGGGGGAGACCGAGCATGGCGGAACGCAGAGAGGTCGCCCAGCTATGGACCAGGTCACTCGCGTCAGTTCCACGCCGCATCGTTTGATCGCTGCCTGGACGGCGGCGGCGCTGTTGACCGGGACGCTCGTCGCCGCATCGAGCGGCGCTCACGCGGCCACGGAATCGCCGCGCGCGACTTCTGCCCTGCTGGGCGCCGCGACCAGCCACGCGACCCCTGCTTACTCGCCATCGCAGACGGGGGCGACGAATATCGTCAACCTTGGCGCCGTGGGCGGCTGGCGAGTGCAGAGCAGCTCGACCGCCACGCAAAGCGGTGCCAAGATTTCAAGCCCGGGCTTCAGCACTGCGGGATGGCTCCCAGTCAGGAACGACGACGCCGGAGCGCCCGGGACCGAGATCGAGGCCCTGCTGCAGAGCGGCCGGTGCCCCGGAGACAAGTCTCTCCAGCCGGTCACCCAGAGCACCAGCGGCCACCACAGCATCTTCTACTCCGACAACATGCGGCTGTGCTTCGGCTACATGAAGAAGATCGGCCCTGACACGGTCCCCGAGTTCGAGGTTCCCTGGTGGTGGCGCACCAATTTCCGGCCGCACCTCAAGGCTGGCCAGGCTGCCACCCTGATCATCAACGGCGTGATCGGCTCGGCCAACGTCTGGGTGAACGGCACCGAGGTGGCGACTTCGTCGACCGTCACCGGCGACTACACCAGGTTCAGCTTCAACATCACCAAGCTGCTCGTGGCTGGCACTAACTCGCTGGCGATCGAGATCAACGCGAACAACCCAAGGAAGATGTACACGCTGGACAACGTCGACCGGACGCAGATCCCGCCAGACAACAACACCGGCATTCAGTTTCCCGTTCAGCTTCAGACCGACGGCCCGCTGGCGGTCAGCAATTCGCACATCGACCAGTCCGACAACGCTGCCCTGACCCGAGCGGGAATCTCGGTCTGGACCGATGTCACCAACACCATGGCCAGCCCGCAGAGCGGCACTGTCACGGCGACGATCACACCGCCCGGCCAGGGCACCCCGATCACGGTCAGCCAGCGTGTCACCGTGCCCCCACGGGCGACGCAGCGATTCTCGTTCCGGCCGACCAGATATCCGAGCCTGATCATCCACCATCCGCAGATCTGGTGGCCCTATCAGCTTGGCGCGCAGCCGCTGTACACGCTCAGTACCTCCGTGACGCACGACGGGGTCACGGTTAACTCGACCAGCGAGACGTTCGGCATCAGGACGGTGACCTCGTACCTGACCGGCCGCTCGGTCGCCGAGCCGCACGGGGCGAGGGCGTTCAAGATCAACGGCGTGCCGATCGTGATCCGGGGCGGCGGGTGGGACCCGAACCTGTTCCTGCACTACTCGGCGGCCAACACTGCCAAGCAGATCGCCCTGATGAAGAACATGGGCGTCAACGCCATCAGGCTTGAGGGTCACATCATGCCGAATGACTGGTTCGAGCAGATGGACCGCGCAGGGATCCTGGTCAATGGCGGCTTCCAGTGCTGCGACGCCTGGGCGGCGGAGCGGACTGTCAAACGGGTGCGGCTCACGATCCTGCGGAACTCCGCGCAGACCATCGGGGAGAACCTGCGCAACCATCCGAGCGTGTTCAGCTTCCAGTGGAGCGACAATGCCCCGAGGCTGCCGCAGGAAGAGGTGTCGCTGGCCGGCTTCAACGCGGCTGATTTTCACGATCCGCTCATCTCCTCGGCCGAGTACAACAAGAGCCACATACTCGGCCCGGCCGGGGAGAAGGAAGGTCCGTACGGCTGGATTCCGCCGGACTACTGGTACAACACGCGCCAGCACGACAAGTACGACCGGACGCAGACCAACGCCGGGGCCGCGTGGGGATACGACAGCGAGGAGAGCGCGGGAGACACCGTGCCCACCCTCGCCTCCCTGCGGCGGTTCATGTCCCCGGTTGAGCTGGCCAAGCTCTGGCAGGACCCGTCGTACAACCAGTACCACCTCAACTACGAGGGGACCGCCCACATCGGCTACCACTTCGGCACGCTCTACAACTTCGATGCAGCGCTGAAGGCCAGGTACGGAAAGTGGCACAGCCTGAGCCAGTACGTCGAGGAGGCGCAGCTCCAGGACTACGAGGACACGCGCGCGCAGTTCGAGGCCTTCATCGATCACGCCAACCACAA
Organism: Streptosporangiaceae bacterium; assembly: GCA_030043395.1. Next base: position 2,303 of record JASHXW010000530.1, on the reverse strand, counting down.
GCCGCTGCCCTCGACCGGCACGATCTACTGGCAGATGAACAAGGGCTGGCCGAGCATGCTGTGGACGCTGTATGGCTTCGACGGCGACCAGGCGGGCAGCTACTTCGGCACGCAGGAAGCAGACCGGCCGTTGCACGCCCTGTATGCCCTGGACACCCGGACGGTCACGCTCGATAATCTCGGTCGCGCGCGGGTTTCTGGCCTGTCCGTGCGGGCACGGGTCTACAGCTTGTCCGGCAAGCTGCTGAACAGCCAGACTGCGAGCGGCATCTCGCTAGCCGGCCAGCAGGTCCTGACCAACGTGCTGAGTCCCAAGGTCCCGGCCACCACGGCGCCTCCGGAACGCGCCAGCGTCTACTTCGTCGAGTTGGTGCTCCGCAATAGCAGGGGAGCGGTGATCGACCGGAACGTCTACTGGATGTCGACTCAGCCCGACATCGTCAGCTGGCGCAAGTCGCTCGACCAGCCCCAGGGCGGCGTCACCCAGTACGCGAACCTGACATCGCTGCACTCGCTCAAGCCGTCATCGGTCTCGGTGACCGCGGTGACGGACAAGCACCGAGGGCCGGACAGCGCGAACCTGGAGACATCGGTCACGATCACCAACACCTCCAAGTCGACGGTCGCCTTCTTCCTGCGCGCTGACGTGCTGCGCGGAACGGCTGCGGGGAAGGTGCTGCCCGGCGACAGCGAACTGCAGACCTCGCTCTGGCAGGACAACGACATCACGCTCTTCCCCGGCGAGTCGCAAACGATCACGGTCACCTACGACTCGTCTGACCTCGACGGCTCAACCCCTGTGATCAGCGTCTACGGGTGGAACGTTGCGACGATTCACGTAGCCGCACCGGTTCGATGACCGCTTTGCGGAAGGAGATGGCTGTGAAGGTTCGTTATCGCCTGGGCCTGGTGGTGGCATGCGCAGGAGCCGCGTCGCTGGTCGCTACGTCGATCATGCCGGCGTCCGCGGCCGCGTCCGGTCTTCCGTCGCGGATGTACGCGCCGTACTTCGAGACCTGGACTAAGTCGAATATCGCGACGGTTGCCGCGCAGTCGAAGGTCAGGTACTTCACGCTCGCCTTCGTCCAGGCTGCGGGCAAGACAGGGAAGGCCGCGTGCACGCCGACCTGGAACGGCGCCCAGCCGATTTCGGCGGGCAGGTACCTCGCGCAGATCGCGACCTTGCGCCGCCACGGTGGCGACGTCGTCCCCTCGTTCGGCGGTTACAGCGCGGACCAGGGTGGTACCGAGATCGCCGACGCGTGCAAGAGCGTCGCGGCAATCGCGCGGGCTTACGAGGAAGTGATCACGACCTACGACGTCACCAGGCTGGACATGGACGTGGAGGCGAAGTCGCTCACCAACCCGGCAGGTATCGCGCGGCGCAGCAGGGCGATGGCGATCACCCAGCGCTGGGCGCGCGCCAGGGGCATCAACCTGCAGATCTCGCTGACGCTCGGCGTCGAGCCCGGTGGCCTAGGCGGGCCTGGCCTGCGGGTCGTGAAGAGCGCGGTCGCCAATGGCGTCGACGTCACGACGGTCAACATGATGGTCTTCGACTACTACCTCGGCAACGAGAAGCACATGGAGCCGATGGCGAGGCTCGCGCTCGAAGCGGCATGGCACGTGCATCATGAGCTCGGCCAGGTTTACCCCCGACTCGACTCGGCCCAGATCTGGCGCAAGCTCGGGATGACGATGCTGCCCGGCATCGACGACTATCCGAAGAAGACCGAAGTCACCTCCATGGGCGACGTGAAGACGCTGATGGACTTCGCGCTCGGGCATGACATGAGCCTGCTGACGATCTGGGCGATCCAGCGGGACAACGGCAAGTGCCCGGGGGCGATCGACTCCAACTCGTGCTCTGGGATCAAGCAGTCCCGATGGGCGTTCAGCCATCTGCTGGAGTCGTTTACCGGGTGAGTAATCCGGGCTGGGCTGTCCGGCGGCACCAACTTCAGCGCCGCCTGGGCAGCCCAGCCTGCGATGGCTGGTCTCTTGAGCCCGCCGGCGTTGCAGCGCGGTTGCAGCGCAATGACCCATCGTGGCTCCGACAAGCGCTTGTGCCTGTCGGTAGCAAGGAGGGGTTATGCACAGACGTCAGCGACTCGGCCTCACGAGTATGGCGACGCTCGGATTGATCGCCCTGTCAGGCGTCGTTTCCATCGCAACCGCGAGCTCCGCCTCGGCAGCGGCTGCGGCAAACCGGGAACTCAAGGGATATACGTTCGCCGAAGCCCATGTCAGCATCCCGGCCAACGCCCAGGCCGGGGTCACGGCCAAGTGCCCGAAGAAGGACG
>JASHXW010000529.1 GCA_030043395.1 Streptosporangiaceae bacterium | reverse complement strand
GGCAGCCGGATTCGAGTTGCGCGAGCGCCTGACGATCTACCCCGGCTACATCCGCGAGCCGTGGCTGGACCCGCGCCTCGCGGCGCACGTGTCGGCGCTCGCCGACCCGGCGACCGGGCTGGCGAAGCAAGGAGCGCTTCCAGCGGGTCTGCCGTGGCAGGAGCCGGACGGCGGCTGGGGGGAGGCATCGGGCCGGACTGACCTGCACGTCGAGATTGACGTCACCGGCCGGACGACGGACCGCCGGGCCGACTTCGCCGAGGTCTACGGCGACTGGGCCGAGATCGCCGAGCGGATCGAGCCGGCCGCCCGCCGCGCCCCAGACGCTGCTTCAGGCCGGCTTGACGGCACGTCCGCTGCTGCCGCCGCGGCTGCGCGGCCCGGCTCAGTTCCGGAACGCATGCGTTCCGAAATAGCCGCCGCATTGCGCAGCGCGGAGCGCGATCCCGCAGGCCTGAGCGACGCCCAGGCACTGGCGCTCCTTGACGCCGACGGCCCTGAACTGGACGCCCTGGCCACCCTGGCCGACTCCATCCGCCGGGACGTCAACGGCGATGACGTCACCTACGTGGTGAACCGCAACATCAACTTCACCAACGTCTGCTACACCGGATGCCGGTTCTGCGCGTTCGCGCAGCGCCGGACCGACGCCGACGCCTACACCCTCTCGCTGGAGCAGATCGGCGACCGTGCAGCCGAGGCGTGGGCGGCCGGGGCGACCGAAGTGTGCATGCAAGGTGGCATCCACCCGGACCTCCCGGGGACGGCGTACTTCGACATCGCCGCGGAGGTGAAGCGCCGCTGCCCCGACATCCACATCCATGCGTTCTCGCCGATGGAGGTCATGAACGGGTCAGCGCGCACTGGCCTGCCGGTCCGCGAGTGGCTGCAACGCGCTCGTAGCGCAGGCGTCGACTCCCTGCCTGGGACGGCAGCGGAGATACTCGACGACGACGTGCGCTGGGTGCTGACCAAGGGCAAGCTCCCGACGTCGGCATGGATCGAGGTGATGACGACCGCGCACGACCTCGGCATCCCGACGACGGCGACCATGATGTACGGGCACGTGGACACGCCCGCTCACTGGGTCGGTCATCTCAGGGTCATCCGGTCGATCGCGGAGAAGACCGGCGGGTTCACCGAGTTCGTGCTGCTGCCCTTCGTCCACGCCAGCTCGCCGATCTACCTGGCCGGACTTGCCCGTCCTGGGCCTACGCGACGCGAGAACCGGGCGGTGCACGCGCTCTCGCGGCTGATGCTGCACGGCGCAATCGGCTCGATCCAGTGCTCCTGGGTCAAGCTCGGCGACGACGTGTGCCGCGAGGTGCTGGCCGGCGGCGTCAACGACCTCGGCGGGACGCTGATGGAGGAGACCATCAGCCGGATGGCCGGATCGCAGAACGGGTCGTTCAAGACGATCAGCGACCTAGCCGAAATGGTCGGGCCAATCGGACGGCAGCTTCGCCAGCGCACGACGACATACGGCAACCCTTCGGACGAAAGGCTCGCCGCGGCCACTGCCTCGGACGGGGTGTGCATGTCCGTGCGGGGTGGGCCGGGGCGTTCGCTCCCGCTGGTGCCGGTGCCGAGTGCGGGGTCGTGAATGGGGTAGCTGTTCGCCTGCCGACTTGGGAGGTGATCGCCGGATGGCGACGCAGACGCGGACCGTCAGCCTTACGGGGTGGGGCCGTACGGAGCCGAGCGTTGCCCGGCTGGCTGTGGTGCGGTCCGCAGATGAGGTCGCCGAGCTGGTGAAGGGAGTATCGGGCAGCGAGCGCGGTGTCATCGCGCGTGGGCTGGGGCGCAGCTACAACAACGCTGCCCAGAATGACGGGGGTCTGGTTATCGAGACGACCGGGATGAACGATGTGCTGGCGTTCGACCCGGAGTCAGGAGTGGCCACTGTCGAGTCCGGCGTGAGCATGGAGCAGCTGATGGTGGCGTTCCTGCCGCAAGGCTGGTTCGTGCCGGTGTCGCCGGGAACCAGGAAGGTGACTGTCGGCGGAGCGATCGCGGCTGACGTGCACGGCAAGAACCACCACAGCGCTGGCAGCTTCGCCCGGCACGTGCGCTCGTTCGACCTGCTGACAGCCGACGGCGACGTTCGCACGGTGACTCCGGAGTCTGACCCCGGGCTGTTCTGGGGAACGGCCGGGGGAATGGGGCTCACCGGGATCATCCTGCGCGCCGTCGTGCAGCTCAAGCAGGTGCAGACCTCCAGGCTGATCGTCGACACGGTGCGCACCGCGAATATCGACGAGACGATGGCCCAGCTTTCAGCCAGTGACAAGGACTACGACTACACGGTCGCCTGGACCGACTGCCTGGCCACGCGAAGCAGCCTGGGCCGGTCAGTGGTCACGAGCGGCAGCTTCGCCGCGCCCAGCGACCTGAACCGCCGGGACCGGGCAAAGCCGTTCGCGTTCAGGCCGTCGGCCCTGGTCGGCGCACCGCCGGTGTTCCCGTCCGGGCTGATCAGCCGCCGGACCGTCGCACTGCTGAACGAGGCGTGGTACCGCAAGGCACCCAGGCGCCGTGCGGGCGAGATCCAGGCCATCGGCCAGTTCTTCCATCCGCTGGACGGGGTCAGGAACTGGAACCGCGCCTACGGCCCGGCCGGATTCCGCCAGTACCAGTACGTCGTCCCGTTCGCTGCCCAGGACGTGGTGATCCGCTCCCTGGAACGGATCAGCGCGCTGCGGGCGCCATCTTTCGTGACCGTGCTGAAGAGGTTCGGCGACGGCGATCCAGGGATGCTGTCGTTCCCGGTGGCGGGCTGGACCCTGGCGCTGGACTTCCCGGCGCGCACGCCCTGGCTCGGCCAGCTGCTCAGCGAGCTCGACGAGATGGTGCTCGAAGCGGGCGGCCGCCTGTACCTCGCCAAGGACTCAAGGATCCCCGCCGACCTGATGCCCCGGATGTATCCGAGGCTGAGCGAGTTCAGGCGGCTACGCGAGCGGATCGACCCAGCGGCCCTGTTCAGCTCCGATCTCTCCCGCCGCCTGGCACTCTAGCGGCGGCTTTCCCTTGATCCAGAAGACCTGGCAGGGGGATTCCCCGACCAACTCGACGAGATCGTGGACCGGCGGGGTCAGCGAGTGAGCAGGAAGGCCCCTGGGTCGCGGTCGGGGCGCTGACCGGGGGGAGCGGCGGCGTGACCGACGCCGATTGCTCCCATTGGCTCCCAGCCTTCAGGCAGGTCAAGAGCCGCCGCTGCGACGGGCCCGCAGAACAGGGTGCTCGATACCCAGCACGAGCCAAGCCCTTCGACGGCGAGGGCCACGAGCAGGTTCTGCACGCCCGCGCCCATCGCGACCAGGAACATCGCCCGCTCGGCGGCGTTCCGCCGCTGGTCCGGATAGGTATGCGCGGCATCGGCCTGCAGGCACGGCACGATGACCAGCGGCGCGCGGCGCAATGGTTCCCCGCGCCGAGTTCGGCGCGCGACCTGCTCTTCCGTGAAGCCGTCACGGCGCAGGTCGGCGATCCAGGCCGCCAGCATGTCGTCGAGCAGCCTGGTCCTGGCTGCCGCTGACTCGACCACGGCGAACCGCCAGGGCATGCTGTGATGCGGTGCCGGGGCGGTGACGGCGGCCGCGATCGCCCGGCGCACTGCGGCCGGGTCGACTGGCTCGCTAGTGAAGTCCCGCACCGTCCGGCGTGCTGTCAGCACATCGGCTGCGCCGAGGCGGAACATATCCTCCGCGGCCGGCCGGACCAGCGCTGCTCCGCCTGGACCGTCGGCGCTGGTGACGAGTTCGGCCAGGCCACGCACGATGGCGACTGGCACCTGGCCGGTCTTGCCCTTGACCAGATCGGCCGCTCCGGCGATCTCGTCGGCAACCGCGGCCACCGTCACCTCCAGCACGTTGCCGAAGGTGTCTGCCTGACCGCGGTGGTCGCGCAGCGGCAGCAGGCCGGCCCCGCCGATCGCGGTGTCAGTCTGGCCGTTCCGCCAGGCCCGGCCCATGGTGTCGGTGATCAGGATCCCGATCCTGGCGCCGGTCAGCTCGGCGATGTCCTTGCGCAAGCGCCTGGCTGACTCGTCCGGGTCCTCGGGCAGCAAGACCACGGTGCCCGGCGCGGTATTGGATGCGTCGACTCCGGCAGCGGCCATGACCAGACCGTGCCTGGTCTGCGCGATCGTGGTCGGACCGCGGCGCGCGACGACTCGCACCGTCTCCGCCGCGATGGCGTCCTGCCGGTCAGCCTGGATCACGCGACCCTCGGCCTTGCTGATGATCTTCGAAGTGACCACGAGAATGTCGCCATCGGCGATGCCAGGTGCGGCTCGGGCGATGAGTTCAGCGAGGTTTGCTCCCGGGCCGATCTCAGGCAGTCCGCGGACGGCGGTGACGGAGATCGTCTCGGCGGCCCCTATGGTGCGCGGCTGAGGCTGCGCCGGGGTCGGCTGAGCGGCCGGCTGCTGACTGGCCTCGTTCATCGCGAGAGCTCCATTGCCAGGTCGATCGCCGCCGCGGCGATCGTGGCAGTCGCGGCGGCGTCGGTCATGTAGAGCGGCACGGCCCGCACGTCGATCCCGGCAAGTTCGGGTGCACCGACGGCATCGGCGTCTGCGGTGTCGACCAGCCACCCGTTGATCAGCGCTGGCCCGTAGTGTGCGGCGACCGCCGTCGCCGTGGTCGGCACGCCGATCGCGCTGAGGCACGCGTCGGCCATTCCGCGTACCGGCGCGCCGCCGATGAGCGGGGATACGCCGACTACCGTCTTGGCGGCCAGGGCCTCGGCGATGCCGGGCACCGCGAGGATCACGCCGATGCTGACCACCGGGTTCGACGGCGGGAACAAGACGAAGTCAGCCTCCGCGATGGCCTGCAGGACGCCTGGTGCAGGAGCGGCGTTCTCCGCTCCGGCCGCGAGGAAGCGCAGCGCAGGGACCTTCGCGTGCAGCCGCACCCACCACTCCTGGAAGTGCACCGTGCGGGTGCCAGCCTCGTCATCGATCACGACGTGAGTCTGGACGTCGTCATCGGTCATCGGCAGCAGCGTCACGCCCGGCTGCCATCGCTCGCACAGCTGCTTCGTCACCGCCGACAGCGGCAAGCCGGCGTTGAGCATCGACGTCCTTGCGATGTGGGTGGCGAAATCGCGGTCGCCGAGGCTGAACCACTCCGGGCCGACGCCGTAGGCGGTCAGCTCGGACTGCACCACGTGGGCCTCGTTCTCGCGGCCCCAGCCCTGCTGCTCGTCGATGCCGCCGCCAAGCGTGTACATGACGGTGTCCAGGTCCGGACTGACGTGCAGGCCGAAGAGCGTGATGTCGTCGCCGGTGTTCCCGACGACGGTGATCTCGGCTTCCGGAGCCGCCATGCGCAACCCTCGCAGGAACCGGGCTCCGCCGACTCCTCCGGCGAGCAGCGCGATCCGCATGCGCCGAGTCTGCCAGCCCCGATCGGGCCGGCAGGCAGCGGGTGAGGCGTGCGCAGGCTGGGACCACAGGATTCTAGGCAGACTTTCCCGCCCATCACGGGCATGGCGGCGGCCTTATCACGTATCCGCCTTGACTCACAGCAAGACACGCGCGTGTAATTTCACCAGTGTAATTTTCGAGCGAGGTCGGGGAGCCCGGCAGCGGACGGGGCAAGTGAGGGGTGGAGGTGCGCTGTGACTGACGCAATCGTCACGCTCGTGCACGACGCGTTTGGCATCGGCGCCGATGATGGTGCTGAGCCAGCCTGGCAGGATCGTGCGCTGTGCGCTCAGACCGATCCTGAGGCTTTCTTTCCGGAGAAGGGCGGGTCGACCAGGGAGGCCAAGCGGGTGTGCCGGAGCTGCGAGGTCCGGGCCGAGTGCCTGGAGTACGCGCTCGAGCACGACGAGCGGTTCGGTATCTGGGGCGGCCTGTCGGAGCGCGAGCGCAGGCGGCTGAAGCGGCAAGCGGTATAAAGCGCGCAGGCCCGCGCCAAGCCCAGCAGAGGCTGGGCAAGCTCGCCGTCTGGCAGTAAGACAGCCCAAGGTTCGCGTATCGTTCACAGGAAGCCCCCGGCCTGCGGGAGGTCCTGCCTAGCAGCCGGGTCCCGCAGGTGAAACCCCCAGAAACGCAACCGGAACGCCTTGTCGCTGAACGAGTCCTATCCGCAGCAGGTCGTCACAGCAGTCATCGTCGGGCACGACGGCGCAGCCTGGCTTCCTCAGCTCGCGGATGCCCTGCTCGACCAGACGCGCCCTGTGCAGCGCGTCGTGGCCGTCGACACCGGCAGCAGGGATCGCAGCGGCTCCGTGCTGGCGGCGAAGTTCGGCCCTGGGTCCGTCTTCGGCATGGACCGGACCACGGGCTACGGTGCCGCCATCGCCAGGGCGCTCGTGCACAGGGCGGCCAATGCTGCTGTGCCTGGCGCGGGCGGCGGGCCGCCGGGGGAGCGCGTTGAGTGGCTGTGGCTGCTGCACGACGACTGCGAGCCCGCGCGGGATGCGCTGGAGCAGTTGCTGCGCGGCGCGGCGGAGACGCCGTCAGCGGCGGTGCTCGGACCGAAACTGCGGGACTGGACCAGCCGTGACGTGATCAGCGAGGCCGGCATCTCGCTGGACACGGCGGCGAGGCGAGTGACCGGCATCGAGCCGCGCGAGGTCGACCAGGGCCAGCATGATGGCGACCGTGACACGCTCGCGGTGAGCAGCGCGGGCATGCTCGTGCGCCGCGACGTATGGGAGCAGGTCGGCGGGTTCGACACCGGCATGGGCCTGTTCATGGAGGACATCGACTTCTGCTGGCGCGTGCACGCGGCGGGCTACCGGGTCAGGGTCATTACCGATGCCGTGGTCTATCACGTGCAGGCCGCGACCAAGAACCGCCGGAGCGTATCGGCAGGGCGCAGTGCCCGCATGCTCGACCGCCGCAATGGCTTGCTCACGCTGCTCGGCAACCTGCCACCACGGCAGATGCTCACCTCCGTGGGCGGCAACGCCGTCGTTTCGCTGCTGCGCATCTCGTTCTTCCTGTTCGCCAAGCGGCTCGCTGCGGCGATGGACGAGGCCAGCGCCTTGGTTGCGGTGCTGGCGCACCCGATCCGGCTGATGAGGATGCGCCGCCGGCGCGCCAGGGGCAGGCGCGCCGCTTACAGCCGGGTCCGCGCTGACCTGCCATCTGGCCATTCCGTCAGGCGGATCTTCGAGTTCGCCGCGACCGTGCTGACTGTGTCGCAGCAGGAAACCAGCGGCTCGCATCACGCATCGCTCGACCCGACGGATGACGACTCTCTCCTGGAGGACAACGGGCTTGCCAGGCGGCTGCTGACCAGCCCGACGCTGCTGACGTTCCTGGTGCTGCTGGTCGTCGCGCTCGTTGCCGGGCGCTCGCTGCTCGTTACCGGGCCGCTCGGCGGCGGCTCGCTGGTCCCTGTGTGGGGCGGGGCGAGCGACCTGTGGCGCACGTACATTCAGGCGTTCCATCCGACCGGCATCGGCTCTACCGCGGCAGCGCCGTCCTGGCTGGCTGTCCTCGCCGCCTTGGCGACTGTGCTGGCGGGCAAGCCGTGGCTGGCCATCGACGTCATATTGATCGGCTGCGTGCCCCTGGCCGGGATGACCGCGATGCTCGCGGCGCGCCGGGTCACCACGTCGGCTCCCGTGCGGGTGTGGGCATCGATCACCTACGCCCTGCTGCCGGTCGCCATGGGCGTCATCTCTGGCGGCCGATTCGGCTCGGCCGTCGTGTTCGTGCTGATGCCGCTGATAGCGCTCTGCGCTGGCCGGATCTTCCTGGCGTCCCGCAAGCAGGCGGGACGCGCGGCATGGGCCACCGGCTTGCTCGTCGCGATCGCCGCTGCGTTCGTCCCGCTCATGTGGGTGGTGGCGCTGGCCGGATGCGTGGTAGCGGCGATCGTGTTCCGCCTCACCAGGCCAGGCCTGCTGCGCAACCTCGCCATCGTCGCGTTCACCACCCCGGTGTTGCTGCTGCCGTGGACAGTTACCTTGCTGTCGCACACGTCGAACTTGCTGCTCGAGGCCGGCCTGCCGCAGCCGGGAACGCCGGCATCGGGACTGCCGGCCAGGGCGCTGATGCTACTGAGCCCAGGTGGGCCAGGGCTGCCACCGTACTGGGTCACGGCTGGGCTGGTCGCCGCCGCGCTCGCGGCGCTGTTCGCAGGCCGCCGCCGCGCCCTCATCATCGCCGGGTGGGGACTGGCGCTGTCCGGCCTCCTGATCGCGATTCTCGCCAGCCACCTGACCGTGCGACCGCCGGACGGGAGCCCGGTTGTGGTCTGGGCCGGCCTGCCACTCGCACTCGCCGCGCTCGGGCTGCTGCTGGCTGCGTCCGTCGGCGCTGATGCGCTCTTCAGGATGACCGGCGGCCGGAAGGGCTGGCAGGCCGTGCAAGGCAGCCGGGGGCTTCGGGCGGCGCTGCTGGGCATCATCGCCTGCTCGGCGCCGCTGCTCGCGGCCGGCTGGTGGCTGGAAACCGGAGTCACCGGACCGGTCCACCCGGTGAGCAGCCCGCTGGTGCCCGAGCTTGTCGCTGCTGCTGACGGGCAGGCCAACCAGGTCCGCACCCTCGTGCTGCGCGAAACCGCAGGGCGCCTGTCCTACCTGCTGCTGCGCGGGCCGAGCCCGTCCATAGCCGACTCGGCGCTGACACCGCCGCCTGCCGCGCAGCGGGCACTCAGCCGCGTCGTCGCCACGCTGACGTCGCCGGACGGCAACCTGGCGGTTAGCCAGACGCACCTCCTTGCCCAGTTCGACATCGGCTACGTCCTGGTCCAGGCACCTGTCGACCAGCAACTCGCTGACACCCTCGATGACATCGTCGGGCTGCGTCCGTACAGCACGACAGCGAGTTACTCCCTCTGGCAGCTCGCCACGCCGCCGTCGCGGGTCAGCGTTCTGGAGCCGAACGGCACTGTGGTGCCTATCGCGTCCGGCCCGGTCGGAGTATCCGGCGTCAAGGTGCCGGCGGCGGGCGGGACGCTGATGCTGGCCGAGCCGGCGGGCGGCTGGAGCGCGAGCGTCAACGGCCAGCAGCTGACGCAGGTGACGTCCCCTGCCGGAGGCTGGGCGCAGGCCTTCCGGCTGCCGAGCGGCGGTGGCACGCTGGAAATCGGTTATCCGGGCTTCAGCCACGACCTCCTGCTGCTGCTTGAGCTGGTGGCCTTCCTGGTCGTTGCAGGCCTGGCGCTGCCTGGCATTCACGTGGCCGAGCCCGAGACCACTGCAGCGCAATCGGATGACGGCACGGAGCCGGAGCTGGAGCCCGCCTTGGCCGGAGCCCGGACGACTGACGGCGCTGGCCAGGAAGACCTAGCAGGTCGCAGGTCACCCCGAGCGGGCTCGGTAGCTGTCGGTGGCGATCTGCGCGACCGGGACCTCCGTGACTGGGATCAGCCTGACGAAGGCCTGGGCGACGACCTGCTCGACGAGGATTTGCTCGAGGAAGACCTGCGCGGGTACGACCTTCGCAGCGCGCGCGGGGATCAGCCGCGTGACGTGGAGCGGCCTCGCGCGGGTCAGCGCGGCGAAGACCTGCGTGCCGGGAACCGCCGCGACGATGGCCTGCGAAGCGGACGTCAGCGCGGCGGTGATCCGTACGGTGACGACCGGCGCGGCGAGTACCTGGAGGACGACTACGCCACTGGCGATGACCTGGCTGGCGGCGACCGCGTGGCCAGGGGGCGCCGGGTCGGCGCTGGATCCGCATCGGCCTCTGGTGAGGCCGGCCGGCGGGCAGGGCTCGCGGGCCTGGCTGGCCTGGCGGCACATTCGTCCCGAGGCGTTCGCGCAAAGACCAGCCGTGCTGGCAGGAGCGGGCCCGCCGATCCTGATCGTGAGGACTCATCGAGCCGCATGCCGGGGCGCGGAGTACCTCCCGAACGTGGGCGAGCACCCGATCGGGAAGACGCGTTCGAACGCGGCGCGGCCCGTGGCTCGGCGTCCAGGCCTGGCGCATGGCCTGACAGTGATACCGGACCGCAGGACCGCTCACGGCCAGAGCGGGGCTCCATCACCGAACGAGGCGCCGGCGACCGTGAGTCGCGGCTGCCGGACGCCTGGCCGTACGCCGGGCCGGCGCGGGACCGTGATGTCAGCCCTGCGGATTCCAGGCCCTATCAGGACCGCGATGACCAGGCGATCCGCATGAGCCGTGAACGGCCGGCCGACGCTGCTGACCGCCAGCGGTCCTATCCGCGAGGTGCCGATCCCTACGTGAGCCGGCGCTCGCCGTCCGGTACGTGGCCGTACCCGGATCCTGCGGCGCCAGCCGACCGCGACTACGAGCCAGCCGGGAGTAACCGGCCCCCTCGCCGGCCGGATTCTGGCGGGTGGCCCTACCCAGATTCAGTCCGCGGCCACAGCGAGGCAGACGAGCCAGTCAGGTCAGGCCCGGACTCCGGGGACGACCGGCGCGGCCAGGAAGGCGAGTGGCACGGTCGCCGCGGCTGGGAAGGTGAGCGCCAGGGTCGCGCCGGCTGGCCTGACAGCCAGCCAGGCAGCGGTTCCGATCGCTACGCCAGCTCGGACAGGTGGCCCCAGCCGGCCAGCGGCGGGCGCCCCGCACTCCCGATGGGCAACCGGCCAGCGACTCGGCGGCCAGCTGAGTTGCCAGCAAGCTGGCCAGGCGGAGGTGACGATTCGCTCGAGCCGCTGCCGCCGCTGGACGGGCCAGGCAGGGGAGCGGCCAGGCGCAATGCGTGGCGACCTGGCGGCGATGACCCTGACGGCTGGGACGATCACGGCGACGGGCACGACAGTCAACGCTGGTCAGCGCCCCAGCCACAGTACGAGCCCGATGCACGGTACGAGCCGGATTCACGGTACGAGCCGGATTCACGGTACGAGCCCGACTCACGGTACGAGCCCGACTACGAGCCCGGATACTCCGCTGACTACGAGGGGGATGCCTGGTGACAGCCCGCAGGTCCAGGCGAGCCCCGTCACGGCAAGCGCGGTCACGTCAGTCCAGTTCCCGCAAGGGCCGGTCTCGGCCGGGACGGTCCAGGCAGGCGCTGTCGCGGTCGGCTAGGGCCGGGCAAGCGCGGTCGCGTCAGTCCAGTTCTCGCCGGAGCCAGTCCAGGCGGACCGCCGAACGGCTCATCGTGGCGGCTCTCGTCGTGCTCGCGCTGGCCGGGCTCTACGGCGTCGCGGGCCTGAGCCGTCCCATGCACCTGGCTTCGGCTACGGCGCATACTGGCCCGCTCGGGCACCTTCCGGTCAGGTCGGCGCTGCTGGGTTGCCCTGCGCCGGGGTCCGGCGGCGTGACTGGCGGTGATATCGCCGAGGCGAACGCGCCATCCGCATCCGGGGCAGGGCGGGTGTCGGTCACCACGCTCGAAGCCGCTTCGGGCGCGCAGGCGGTGGCGACGAGCCGCAGCTCGCCGCCGCCTGGCCAGCTCACCATCAGGACGGTCAAGGCAGCGCCCGCCCTGACGACTAAGGCTGCGACGCTGCAGAGCATGGCAGGCGGGCTGGTGCCGACCAGCCTGGCAAGGGGCGGGCTCATCCTGTCCGCGAAGGACTCGGCCGCGCAGGGACTCGACGTCGAGCAGCTCGCACCGTCCGGGCAGCCGACCACGCGCTGCCAGGCTCCGGGTGCCAGCTTCTGGTTTGTCTGCCCAGGGGCGACGAACTTGCACACCGAGCTTTACCTGCTGAACACCGACAGCCAGCCCGCTGACGCCGACCTGAGCGTGCAGACGGAGAGCGGTCCGCAGCTAGGGACGCCAGACGCGGGGATCGTGGTGCCCCCGCACACCATGCTGGTGCAGAGCCTCGGCACGCTGCTGCGCGGAGCGAAGGACATAGCCCTGCATGTGACTACCACGTCCGGACGCGTCGTGGCTGCCGTTCGCCTGACCACGAGCCTCAGCAAGCCGGGAATATGGCTGCCGACCGCTCAGGAGCCGTCCACCACCCAGGTGCTGACCGGGTTGCCGAGCAAGCCCGGCCAGCGCGAGCTGTACATCACGGTTCCCGGCAGCGCCGAGGCCCACGTCAACATCACTGCAGTGACACCGCACGGCTCGTACCCGACCGGCGGGAACGACAATGACTTGCTTGGCCACCTGACGACCGGGATCCCGCTCCCGGCGCTCAGCGGTCAGCCCGGTTCCATCGTGATCAAGGCGACCGTGCCCGTCACGGCAGAGCTGGAAGTCTCGGGCGGGCCGTCGGGTGCTCCCGGCGCGTTCATCACGGGCTCAGACGCGGTGACCGAGCAAGGCGTGGTGGCTGCGAGCCCGGTCGGCCTGGCGGGCGCGAGCGAGGTCGTCCTGTCAGCCCCCGGGCATGCCGCGCAGGTGAGGATCACGCAGGCGCTGCCCGGCACGGCCCTGACCGGCCAGGCCGGCCAGGTGATCACTGTCCCGGTGAAGTCCTCCGTCCTGGTGAAGGTCAAGCTGCCGAAGCACTCGCCGACGAAGGACACCGAGGTTGCGCTCCTCGTGACGCCGCTGTCCGGGTCAGGTCCGGTGTACGCGGCCAGAGTGGCGTCGACGCATGCCGGCGGCTCGATAGTCGACGTCCTTCCGGTGATCTCGTCGCCCACCCAGATTGAGCTGCCTTACGTGCAGTCGTCGCTGCTGGCGGTGCTCGGCTCCTAGCTCACTCGTCCGGGTAGCCGGGATCAATCTGCTGCGGATCCACGCCGAGTAGCTTGGCGACTTCCTCGATCACCACGTCGAGCACCAGCTCGCCGAGCTCGTCCTCCCCGTCGGCCCTTGCGAGCAGCGGCCGCCGGTACAGCACGATCCTGGCTGGCCGCGCCGGATGCGCGGGATCCGATGCATCAGGCCATGCCGGGTCCAGCCTGGCCAGCGGGACCGGGTCAGCCTCGTCGGCTGGAAGGCCGTCCGCCGGCGGGTCGGTGGCAGGAACCTCCTCGACGGCGAACTCCACCCCCGCCAGCTCGGTCTCCCACCGGGGCTCAAGCTGAGCTACCGCCTGGAGCACGAGATCGTCGAAGCGCTCTGCGCGGCTGCGGTACAGCGGCGACCCTGCGGGCGCTAGCGGGCCCCGCAGCCCGCGACCATGGCGGTCACGCCGCCGGATCCTGGCGGCTGCCGACGGTCGGCCATCAGCCGGGCGCACAATGTCACAGCGTAACTCACCTCGCTGGCACTGGACTGCCCGCTCGTCGGGCGCCCGGCAAGACACGATCACGCAGCAGTGGCCCGGTGATGGCGTAAACGTCCTGGCTACCGATACGGTCAGCGGTTGTAAACGAAGTGTCGCGGTCGTTGAGCGAGGTGGGTCAGCTGAATTCTCGCCGCTGCTCGCGTCCGGCGTGCAAGCGCGAGGCCGTGTGCACGCTGACCTACGTGTACCGGGACTCCACGGCCGTGGTCGGCCCGCTGGCGGCGGTTGTCGAACCGCACTGCTACGACCTGTGCAGCTGGCACGCGGACCGGCTCACCGCGCCGCGTGGATGGGAGATCGTGCGCCTGCCGCTAGCCCCGAGCGAGGAGGACGCGGCCGACGACCTGGAGGCGCTAGCCAATGCCGTACGCGAGGCCTCAGCGCCGCAGGCAGGCGCGGAGCCAGTCGGACAGGGGATAGAAGTCGGCAGGCGCGGTCACCTGCGGGTGCTGCGATCAGTCCCGCCAGACCGGACAAGCCCGGCTAGCCAGCCGCGCCGCCCGGGTCCGGCTCCGGGCCGCCCGGTAGTCTGACCATTTGCACGGGCAGAGCGGCGCGCCTACGGGCGCCGCGCCGGACCGTCCGGAGGGGCAATCCGAAGTGGCCGACTACGCCAAGATCTTCAAGGCTTACGACATCCGCGGTAAGGTGCCTGCCGAGCTCGACGAGGGAGTCGCCGAGGCCGTGGGCGCGGCATTCGCCACGATGACACAGGCACCGGCGGTAGTGACGGTGCACGACATGCGAACCTCGTCAGCACCTCTTGCCGCCGCGTTCGCCCGCGGGGCCACGTCGGCAGGCGCGGACGTGATCGATGGCGGTCTCGGGTCAACCGACATGCTCTATTACGGCAGCGGCAGCCTCGGCATCCCGGGCGCGATGATCACGGCGAGTCACAACCCCGCCGTTTACAACGGGATCAAGCTGTGCCGGGCCGGCGCCAAGCCAGTCGGCGAGGAGACCGGGCTCGCGCAGGTGCGCGACATGGCGGTCGCCGGCACGTCCGCCACCGCGGCGACACCAGGCAAGGTGACCTCGAAGGACTTGCTGTCCGGCTACGCCGATTACCTCAAGTCGCTAGTGAACCTCTCCGGCATCCGGCCACTGAAGGTTGCGGTCGATGCCGGAAACGGCATGGCGGGCCACACGGTGCCGAAGGTGTTCCAGGGCCTGCCGATAGACCTGGTGCCGTTGTACTTCGAGCTCGACGGCACCTTCCCCAACCACGAGGCCAACCCGATCGACCCGGCGAACTTGGCTGACCTGCAGCGCGCCGTCATCGAGTCCTCGGCCGACATCGGACTCGCATTCGACGGGGACGCCGACCGGTGCTTCGTCGTCGACGAGCGGGGGGCGATCGTCTCGCCGTCCGTGCTCACCGCCCTGATCGCGGTACGCGAGCTGGCTCGCGAGCCAGGGGCGACAGTCATCCACAACCTGATCACCAGCAAGGCAGTGCCGGAGATCGTGGCCGAGCACGGCGGCACGCCAGTGCGGACCAGGGTCGGTCACTCGTTCATCAAGGCGGTCATGTCCGAGCGCGGCGCGATCTTCGGCGGCGAGCACTCGGGCCACTTCTACTTCAGGGACTTCTGGTTCGCCGACTCCGGCATGCTCGCCGCCCTGCACGTGCTCGCGGCGCTCGGCGGCCAGTCAGGACCGCTGTCCGGGCTGCTGAGCGAGTACTCCAGGTATGTCTCGTCCGGTGAGATCAACAGCGAGGTCACCGATCAGGCCGAGGTCATGGCA